>CANRLJ010000025.1 GCA_947631485.1 uncultured Clostridia bacterium
GACACCAACGCCTCTATTGTCACGCCATATATTTTTGCAATTTTTTGAAGAATAAAAACGCTTGGGACGGTTTCACCCTTTTCCCATTTGCTTATGTTTTTGTTGCTGTAGTTCAGTTTGTTGGCAAGTTCCAACTGACTTAGCCCTGCTTTCTTGCGAAATTTTGTCAGGTTGGCTGCCAAAAGTTCTTTTTCTTCCATGCCAACATTATACCACATTTAAAAGGCGAATACAAAGAAAATAATGTATTTTTGTGTCTTATTCGCCAAATAAGCGAACTGAAAATTGCAGGAGTAGAATAAAAATTTTTGTTTCGCTTGTTGCGTTTTGCCATTTTTGCATAAAATTTGCTTATGAAACAAAAAGTTTCATGAAGGAGTGTTGTATGAACAAGATTAAACTTATCACAGACAGTTGTTGCAGTCTGTCAAAAGAAAGACTGAACGAGATGGACATCGATTTTGTCTCGATGGACATCACCGTCAACCATAAGACGCAAAACAGTTTTGAATATGACGAAAAAGACCCAAAGGTTTTTTATGAAATGTTGGAAAAGGCAGAGCAGTGCTCGACAAGTTGCATAAACACCTTCACTTTCAACGAAATTTTTGAAAAATACGTCAAACAGAAATTTGATGTCATATATATTGGATTGTCCGGCGGCATGAGTTGCACCTATCAAAACGCTTTGAGGGCGGCAGAAGAGTTGAACTCGGTTTATGGCAAACATGTTTGGGTGGCAGACAGCCTGACAGGAAGTTTTGGAATTGCACTGATGTTGGAGAAAGCAAAGCAAATGATTGACAGTGGAGAAAACGCCGAAAACATCTTTCACGCCTTAGACAAAAACAACCTGAAAACCTTTTCAATATTTGCACCGGGCGACCTTAAGTTTTTGAAGCGTTCGGGCAGAATAAACAAGTTTGTCGCAAGCATAGGGTCAATATTAAAGATTGTGCCGGTGATTTCTGCGGACGCAAGGGGCGAACTGAAACTTTTTTCCAAAACCATCGGAAGAAAAAAGGCACTCAACACAATTCAAAATTTTGTGTCACAAGAGTTGAACAGAGACCATGCAGACAAAGTTTATATCGGTCACACTGGTCAAGAGGAGGAGGCGCAAAACCTTGCCAAGTTTGTCAGAGAAAACTTTCCAAACAAAGATGTTGTTGTGGATTTTATTGATTACACAATGGGTTGCAACTGTGGGCCAAAGACGATAGCAATTTTTGGCTTTTTAAAAAATTGAAAATTTATTAAAAAATTAAAATTTTTTACATTTAATCGCTTGACTTTTTGCGATATGTAAAATTATACTAAAAATAGTTGTAAGATATACACAAATACAACATAAGAAAAAGGAGGAAAAACCATGGCTACAAAGACAACAAAAGCTGCTCCAGCAAAGAAAGCTGCTCCTGCAAAGGCTCCTGCTAAAAAAGCTGCTCCAGCAACAAAAGCTGCACCTGCAAAGGCTCCTGCTAAAAAAGCTGCTCCAGCAACAAAAGCTGCACCTGCAAAGAAAGCCGCAGCTGCAAAAGCACCAGCAACAACAGCAAAGACAACAACAAAACCTTGCTGCAAAAAAGCTGCTGCAAAGCCTGCTGCAAAACCAGCTGCAAAAACAACAAAAAAGAAGTAAGCAGACAAAAGAAAGCGCCTTAAGGAAACTTAAGGGCTTTTTTTGTTGCAAAATTGTGTTAATAGTTTGATTTGTGAAAAAAATATTTTATAATATTTAAGGTTGAGAAAAACAATAAGACAATAAAAAGGAGGGATTATGGAAAAGGCAAAAGTTTATTTTACAAAAGACTTGACGAGTGCTGGACTTTTGAAAATCTATGACGCACTTGGGGTTAAGTTGAAAGGAAAAGTTGCTGTGAAGATTTCCACAGGTGAACCTGGCGGACACAACTTTCTAAATGCAAAACTCATACAGCCCCTGGTGACAAAGATAAACGGCACCATCGTTGAGTGCAACACTGCATATCCAGGAAAGAGATATGAAACCAAAGACCACTGGAAAACCATGAAAAAGCACGGCTTTATGGACATTGCTCCTTGTGACATCATGGACGAGGATGGAGAGTTTAATCTTCCTGTGAAAGGAGGGTTGAGATTGGCATATGACACAGTTGGCAATCACTTAAAAAATTATGACTCAATGCTTGTGCTGTCACACTTTAAGGGGCACATGATGGGAGGCTTTGGGGGTGCACTGAAAAACATCTCCATAGGAATTGCATCTCGAAACGGCAAGGCATTTATTCACTCTGTGGGCAAGACTTCCAACCCAGAAGAGATGATGAAGAACCTCTTTGACCGCGACCAAGACGCCTTCATTGAAAGCATGGCAGACGCATGCAAAGCGGTGATAGATTTTATGAAGCCTAAAAACATGGCGTATATCAATGTTGCAAACAGACTGTCCGTCAACTGCGACTGCGATGCAAATCCACCAGAGCCAGAAATGGACGACATTGGCATTTTTGCATCGCTGAATCCTGTTGCACTTGACCAGTGCTGCTATGATGCCATAATAAACTCAAAGGACAAGGGCAAAAAGTCCTTGGTGGAGAGGATGAATTCGAGACACGGAATTCATATTGTTGAGGCGTCACAACAACTTGGGCTTGGAAACAGAGAATACGAACTTGTGAGCCTTGACTGATGAACATTTGTTTTGACTGTTCAAGTGGGGTGAGTGGAGACATGATTGTGGGCGCACTGCTTGATTTGGGGGCAGACAAAGATGACCTCTTGGACGCTCTGAAAAGTTTGAACTTGAACAACTATCAAATAAAGATAACAAAACTTGACAAAAAGGGTGTTGCATGCACGGATTTTGATGTCGTTTTGAAGGAAAACAATTTTGACCATGACATGCGATTTTTGTATGGAGACAAAAAGGCAAACATTGACATAACAGAAAAAAGAACGCTGAAAGATGTCAAAAATCTGCTAAAAAAGTCAAAATTGACCTCAAAAGCGCAAAAAATTGCAGAAAGCATCTTTGAAATTGTTGCGGAAAGCGAAGCAAAGGCACACGGAGTGAAACGCGAAGAGGTCGTCTTTCACGAAAATGGTGCGATGGACAGCATAATTGACATAACCTCAATCGCCTTCTGTCTTGACAATCTGCACATTGAAAAAGTTTTTGTAAAAAATCTTTGTGAGGGTCACAGAAAAATCAGGACAAGGATTGGATTTCTTGAAATACCAACACCCGCAGTGAAAAACATACTTCAAAAATTTGGGATAAAACTGAAAAAAATCGATTTTGAAGGAGAACTCATCACACCGACAGGCCTTGCCGCACTTGCCAGCGTTGCAAAATTTGAAGATGTGCAATCTCAGCTTGTAAAGACCGGCTTTGGGGCAGGAAAAAGGAACTATGAGTTGTCGTGTGTGCTTAGAGTGGACGAAATATTATAAAAGGAGAAGAAAAAATGTTGGAATCAATATTAACTTTAAAAAATGTTGGCACAAAAGCAAAAATAACCATCAAAACCATGGTTTCAGTTGGGCTTATCGCCCTTGCAGTTGTGCTTCCACAACTTGTGCATCTGGCAGCAGGTGCTTCTGGTGGCGTGGAGTGGCTTCCTATGTATTTGCCTGTTCTTGTTGGCGGCTGCCTTTTGGGAACATGGTGGGGACTTGGCGTTGGAATAAGTTCTCCAATCGTAAGTTTTCTGATAACTTGGGCAGCAGGAAACCCTATGCCAGCACTTGCAAGGCTTCCATTTATGATTTGTGAACTTGCCGTCTTTGCAGCAGTTGCAGGGGCATTTTCAAAACTTGTCGCAAAGGACAAATGGATTGCATTTCCTGCAGTGTTGTGCGCACAAATCTCTGGAAGGGCTGTGTTCATCACATTGACAGCAATCTTTCAAAGCGTTTCAAGTCTCAGCGTGAATATGGTTTGGGCACAAATCAAAACCGGACTTTTGGGGCTTGTTTTGCAGGCGGTAATTGTGCCATTGATAATAATCGGATTGCAATATCTTTTAACCAAGGAAAAGAAAAATGACTGACCTTGAAAAAGCAAAGGCTCTTCTTGTTGGGGATGCAACCTGCGTGGCAGTTTTAAAGGACAAAACCTTTCTGTCAACAAAGCCGGGCATATCACCAATGATGGGTTGGATTGCAGACAAAAACAGTCTTAAAGGGTTTTCGGTCGCCGACAAAATTGTTGGCAAAGCGGCAGCAATGCTGTTTGTTTTGGCTGGAATTTCAAATGTTCATGCAAAGGTGATAAGCAGTGCCGGCCTTGAATTTTTAAGAAAACACAACATTTCTGTTTCATATGACACACTCACCGAAAAGATAATAAACAGGGCAGGAACAGGCATGTGCCCGATGGAAGAAGTTGTTTGGGACGAAGAAAATCCGCAAAAAGCCTATGAAAAACTTAAAGAAAAACTTCAAAATATGAAAAGATAAAACGCAAAGATTTTTGCGTTTTTATTTTTTCTGTCCAAAAACAAAAATTTGAGAAAAAGACTATACTTTAATTTTTTTGTATGTTATAATACAAACACATCAGATGTTCACAAACAAAACAACAAATCATAAAAAATCTATGGGTGGTGAAATATGAAAACAAAATATTTTAAGTCTTTGATGTTGGTTTTTGCTATGTGCACTTTTGCTGTTTTGGGCGGAGTGCTTTTGACGGCATGCGGGCACCAACACAGTTGGACATACGAACTTGTTGAGGAAGGTGGGCACGAGCACTATCGTATCTGCAAGGGATGTGGAGAAAAGGTGATTGAAGAGTGCTCGCTGGAAGAGGTGATATATGATGCAACTTGCGACGCTCCAAAGACCACTGTTCACACCTGCACAGTGTGCAAATCTTCGCACCAGCACTATGACGGAACAGAAAGAGGACATGATTGGGGCGACCTCACACCGCTATATCGAGATGATGACACAACAGACGACAACCCAGGCGAATATTTGAAAGAGCACGCAAAGTTCTGCAAACACGACAACACCCATGAAGAAGAGCATGAAGCGTGCCAATTTGGCGAGCCAGAAGTTGTAGCGCCTACTTGCTCGACTGTTGGATTTACAAAACACACCTGCATCAAATGTAAAGGATTTTACATCACTGATGAAAAGCCAGCGTTGGGGCATGATTGGAAGGAAAACGGAAAGTGGTTTCAAGGCACAAACGAACAAGAAGAGCATATTCACTATCGTGAGTGCACAAGACAAGACTGCGACCTAGAAGAGAACAAACTTGTCGAGTTGTGTGCAGACGATGGTGCTGACATGGTTTGGCAAAGCACAGTGGATGCAACTTGCACCGATGCAAGCACGGAAACATACAAGTGCAACAAATGTGAAAGAGAGGTGGAAACACATCAGGTTGCTGCACTTGGACACTCATATAACGAATTTCAATATATAGGACAGGACAACACACACAAACACAACAAAATTTGCACTCGTCCACGTGCAGACGGTGAGAAATGTGGGCACATCGAGGAAGAACTATGCGACTTTTTGGATGTGACAAAAGAGCCTACATGTCAAGAACAAGGATACACATCACACACTTGTCGCGTTTGCTCACACTATTATGAGGACGACACAAAAGAGATGTTGGATCACTTGTGGTCGGCATTTTATAAGGTTGCTGATGGCTCTCACGAGAGAAAGTGCACAAGGGGAGAGGTGCATTACGAAAGCCATCAAGCCGACTATCACACAGACACCACACCAGAAGATTGTGAAAACGCAGAGCACACCAAACTGACATGCCAATTTGCTGGTTGCAACTACGAGGAAGAGTTTGATGGCAAGCCAGCCACTGGACACGTTGAGGGCATTTGGACATATTGCGGAGACGATTCACATCACGAGCATCAAAAGACATGCACGGTGTGTGGAAAGGTCTTAAAAAAAGCAGATTGCAAATTCACCGATGTGGTGACAAAAGAAACCTGCGAAACAGATGGCTACACAACCCACACATGTCAGGATTGTTCAAAAACCTACACAGACAGCCAAGTCATAAGAACGGGTCACGCATGGGGCGAGTGGCAACAGGACGGAGACAAACACTATCGAATTTGTCAACATGACAACACACACAGACAGGAACACACAATTGAAAAATCGGAAAGCAGAGAGTTGCCAACTTGCACTGACGAAGGAAAACTGACAGTCACATGTTTGCATGAAGAAAACGGACAAAGATGCACAATCAAGATTGAAACACCAATAGAGCCTCTTGGGCACCAATGGAACATTGGAGATGACACCGTCATCATAAACGAACATGAAGGACACGAAAACGCAAAATGTTTGAGACTGAACTGCGAGGCAACACACACAGGCGCACACACTTACACCAAAAACAATTTCTGCGACATCTGTGGATGGGACGGACTTGTTTACAAGGCAAACAGCGATGGCACAGCAAGTGTGGCCTCGGACAGAAATGTTGAAAATGTCAAAGAAATAATAATTTCCGACAAAACACCAATGTGGAACACGACTGACAAACCTCTGACAGAAAAACAGGTTTTGGGCGGCATGAACATTGTTGGCATTGGCACTTCGTCCTTCATGTGGAACCCAAATGTTGAGAAGATTGTTCTTGGCAAGAATATAACAGAAATAACACATGGTGCCGCACATGGCTGCAAAAAATTGAAAATTCTTGTTTTAAACGAAGGTTTGAAGACAATCAAATCAGACTCCTTCCAAGACTGCACCTTGCTTGACACAATATTGGTCATGAAAGACAATGGGGAAATTGACGGAGAGAAAATTGTCCCATCAACCATCACATACATTTCATCCAGTGCGTTTAAGGGCACTGCGTTTGAAAAGAATTTGGCAAATTGGGCTGAAGTAACCTACACAAGACAGGATTCCGACCCAGAAGTTGTTGGAAAAGGTCTGATTTTGGGAGACCAACTAGTAAATGTCTTGCTTGACGAAGGCAAAGACACATTTGAAGTGCCAGACACAGTCACTTGCATTGCAGAAAACACATTTAGCGGCATGAAAAACCTTGTCACAATCGTCTTACCAGGCACAATAACCACAATTGGAGAAAATGCCTTTTATGGCTGCGAAAATCTGGAACACTCCATCTTCAATGGCGGAGTTGACGCTTGGCTTGCAATCTCATTTGGAAATGACTATTCAAGCCCAACGCACTATGCAAAGACCTTTACAATCAGAGATGTCTCTCCAAACTTGGTTGTTGGCGACGACGTTTCCACAATTCCGGCAGGATGCTTCTATGGAGACGCACTGACATCTGTTGTCATTGGAGAAAATGTAACATCAATCGGAGCAGGAGCATTTGAAAATTGTGCAAGTCTTGAAAGTGTCACAATAAAGAGCACGAAACTAAAATACATCGGTGAGGATGCATTTAAAGGCACAAAATTCTATGAAACTGCTGAAAGAGATGAATACGGTGCGCTTTATATAGGCAACTATCTCATCGATGTGAAGACTGACGCTGAGGGCATAGACACACCAATCCAAAGTGATGAAGAAGGGCCTGTCAAGACACAGAAAGTGTTTAAGGTGAAAGAGGGCACAACTCTCATTGCTTGTGGGGCATTTAGAGGTTGCGAAAAACTTCAACATATTGAAATTGCAACAACCGTAAGCCGCATAGGCACAGAGGCATTTGTTGGATGCACATCCCTCAAAACAATCAAAATTCTTGACACCGAGCATTCATGGATGATTTGGACACAAACAATAGGACGTGTTGAAAGTGTGAGCGACTCAGCATGGCTTGCATCTCACGCAGGCAGCCATTATACAGGCGAGTGGTATTGGTATGCAGTATAAAAAATCGGGCAACCCCCGATTTTTTGTTTTTTGCTTTGAGGAAAAAAGATTTTGTCAACAGCCTTGTTTTTGTCATATAAAAAAACGAGGTGAAAATATGTTTTTTAAAGGGGCATGCACGGCACTTGTTACGCCTTTTAAAAAAAATGGCAAAATTGATTATTTGGCGACCGAAAAATTGCTGAAACATCAAATAAATGGCAAGGTGAGTGCGATTATGGTGTTGGGCTCAACCGGCGAAGGATTTTTGTTGAGCGAAGTCGAAAAGCAGGACTTTGTGAAGTTTGTGAGAAAATTTTTGCCAAGTTCTGTCAAACTTGTCGTTTCGGTTGGCAAAAACAAAGTTGATGGAACGATAGAAGAAATAAAAACCATGCAAAAGTTTGGGGCGGATGGCTGCTTGATTCACACGCCATATTTTGTTAAGTGCACACAAAACGCACTTATCGAATATTTTGCGGAGATTGACAAAAAGACAAATTTGCCAGCAATTGCCTACAACATCCCTTCGCGCAGCGGGGTGAATATTTTGCCAGAAACGATGAAAGAGATATGCAAACTTTCAAATATTGTAGGGTTGAAAGAGGCAAACACAAACATTGACCACATCTGCCAAATGTTTCATGAAGTTTCCGATAAAATTGACATCTATTGTGGAAATGACAATCTGAACGGCGTTTTTAAAGGTCTTGGTGCAAGCGGAACAATAAGCGTGACCAGCAATGCCTTTCCTTTGCAAATTCAGCAAATGTTTGAAAACGACGATTTAAGTTTGCAAATAAACGACCGCTTTTTTGATTTCAATAACCTTGTTTTTTGTGAGCCAAATCCGATTCCAATCAAATATGTCTTGTCTAAGATGGGGCTTATTGAAAACAATTTAAGAAAACCTCTGACCAGACTTGAAAATATACACAAAAAGGCACTGGATAGAGCTTTACAAAATTTGAGGTGTGAATTATGAAGGTTTTGCTTATTGGAAGTTGCGGACGCATGGGGCAGAACATGCAAGAGATGTTGACGGAAAGAGGAATAGAATATGTTGGCATAGACAAAAACAACAGGCAGGATGCGAAAAACTATGCCTGTGATGTGATTTTGGATTTTTCTAATGCAAATTGCCTGCACGAAAACTTGCTTTTGGCAGAAGAAAAACATCTTCCAATTGTTGTTGCCACGACAAATCATACAGAAGAGAATATCAAAGAAATTCAGCAGAAAAAGGACAAGATGACAATTTTTCTGGAATCAAACTTCAGCGAGATGTTTCATGTTATGCTGAAATTTATTAGACAATTTCAAAACATGAAAACCTGTGATTTTGTTGTGCAAGAAAGCCACCACAAGCACAAAAAAGATGTTCCTAGTGGCTCTTGCAAACAGATATTGGAGGAGTTTAAAAAATATGACATATGTCCGACAGTTTCTTGTTTTCGTGTGGGCGAGGTTGTTGGCGAGCACAAAATTTGCGCATATTCTGGGCACGAAAAGTTGGAGATATCTCACACCGTTTCAAACAGAAGGGTCTTCTGTGAGGGCGCAATCAAAGCATGTGAATTTGTGATTGGCAAGCCGTATGGGCTTTATTCAATGGACGATATTATTTGAGGCGCTTAGATTAACGCGCTTTGTTCTTTGCCTCTTTGCAGAAAACTGACGGGAATTTCTGTGACATTGTAAACGCCGCTGTCAAGTTTTTTGACCGCTTTTGAATAGGCATACATGATTTTGGCTGTGAACTCTGGGTTGTTTTCCATTGTTGCGGAAAGGCGCATCTGTGAGGTGGCATCTCCTCCAAAAACCACTCCTTGATGAGATGTCTTTTGCCTAAGAGAGGCAATTTCTTCTTGCGAGCAGATTTTCACAAAAACCGGCTGACCTTTAAAATAGTTGTCGGTGTTTTTTATTTCCTCAATTATTTCTTCTTTGTCTCTTGTTCCGTCCAAACAAATGTAACAATGCCTTTCGTGCATGATGTCTTTTTGAGGGGCAAAGGTTGGGTCGGATTCCACCTTTTGCAAAATTTCGGCATTTGGAATTGTAAACTGCACGGCGTCAGCAATGCCCTTGATGTTTCTTAATGCTTCGCTGTGACCTTGACTGACTCCGGGGCCCCAAAAAGTTTGAGGGGAGGTGCCAAAAACATCAACAAACAAACCTCTGATAAGGCTGAAAACACCGG
>CANRLJ010000026.1 GCA_947631485.1 uncultured Clostridia bacterium
TTGACAATGATTTGATTCTTTCAACAGTGAACAAACTGCTTAAACTTCACAAGGAAGAAATTTTCAGCGCGATGGACATCTGTGTGATTGATGAAAAAAACGGCCTTGCCGATTTCATTAAAATGGCGTCGCCAAAGTCATACATTTTGGGCGAGGACAACTGCAAGCAGATTGAAACTGGGGCATTGCCAATTGGCATTGTTGACGAACTTAAACCACTTGTCGAAAAGCAGTGCATAGCCGCCAAGGACATTGTGGTTTTGGTTTCGGATGGTGTGAGTGACAGTTTTGAAACCGACCAAGATTTGTGTGATTGCATAAAGTCCATAAAGACAAAAAATCCTCAGGAGTTTGCTGACGAGCTTTTGGAAAGGGCACTTGCTTGCAACAACGGATATGCCGTTGATGACATGACGGTTGTTGCAATAAAAATTTTGGATTTTTAGAAAAAATTAAAAAAACGATGTAAAAATGCTCAAAAAAATGAAAAATTGAGCATTTTTTTTGTTAAATCTTATTGTTTTTGAATTTTTATTGTGCTATTATTTAAGATAAAGAAGGAAAGAGAAATGGAAAAAATTTTAGATTTCATCAAACAAAACAACTTGATTAAGCCTGGTGAAGTGATTGGCGTTGGTGTCAGTGGAGGCATTGACAGCATGAGTCTGCTGCACTTTCTTAATCAAAACAAGCAACAACTTGACATCGAGGTTGTTGCAATTCATGTTGACCATGGCATAAGAGAAGAAAGCGGCGATGACGCAAGATTTGTTGTGCAAAAGTGCAAAGAGATGGGCGTTCGCGTTTACAAATTTTCTGTTGACGCTCCAAAGATTGCCCGCGAAAAGAAAATAAGCATTGAAACAGCAGCAAGAGAAGCAAGATATGGCGTCTTTGAGGCTCTGGTCAAAAAGGACATCGTCGACAAGATTGCTTTGGCTCATCAACAACTTGACCAGGCTGAAACAATCCTCATGCACATACTCAGAGGAAGTGGTCTTGCAGGTGCAAGGGGCATGGAGCCTATTCGTGACGGAATTTACATCCGCCCAATGCTTCCTGTTTCGAAAGAGGAGATAAATTTGTATGCCACAACAAACAACATCGAGTTTGTTGAGGATGCAACAAATCAGGACAACACCATTGCAAGAAATTATGTCAGAAATGTTGTCATGAAAGACATTTTGAAGAAATGGCCAAACGCTGTTGAAAAGATAAACAATTTTGCAAGTGCGGTTGTTGACGATGATGATTACATAAAATCTCGCCTTGACATAAACGCATTATATGTAGAGGACCGCATGGTGCAAATGCCTTGCAGTTATTTCAGAGAAAGCAGTGCGGTTTACAGCCGCATGGTGTTTAAGGCACTTTCTTTGATTGGCGTGAACAAGGACATTGAAAGAAAGCACATTGAGATAATCAAAGAGCTTGCCACCAGCCTTGAAAATGGCAAGAAAATCAAACTGCCTTTTGACATTGTTGTCAGCAAGGAGTATGAGTATTTGACTTTTGTTAATGGATATGTTGAAAAGCCAGAACTTTCAAGAAAACTTAAATGCGAAGAGTTTGACGCAACAGGTTTTGGAAAAGTTGAAGTGAAGAGGGTGCGCACGGACAACATGAAAGACAAATCCGCATTGTATTTTGACTATCGAAAAGTTCCAAAAGAGGCAAGATGGAGATACCGTGAAGACGGAGATGTCTTTGAAAAGTTTGGCGGTGGAACGAAAAAGCTTAAATCCTTCCTCATCGACAGAAAGGTTCCTGTAAGAAAGAGAGATTTGATTCCTGTTTTGGCATGCGAAAACGAGGTGTATGTCATTGCTGGCGTTGAAATCAGCGAAAAGGTGAAGGTTGAGGATGTGGCAACGTGCTATAAGGTGACAGTTTACAAAGATTGACAAAATTTTTGCATAAGAAATAAAAAAGGCGAGATGTCTCACCTTTTTTTTGTTGCAATTTTCACCCAAACATTTTGAAATGTTTTGCCTTTTTGATATAATTTTTGTGGAGGGGATTATGAAGATTGCCATCACTGCAGAAAGCACTATCGACTTGCCAAAAGAACTTTTGGAAGAATACGACATCAAGACAATTCCTTTTGATGTCATATTGAAAGATAAAGAATTTAAGGATGGAGAAATCAGCACCCAGCAAATTTTTGACTTTGTCTCAAAAAACAAGGTTTTGCCAAAGACAAGTGCGATAAACACAGAGGCTTATAGGGCGTTTTTTGCAGAGACTTTGAAAGAGCACGACGCAATTATTCATATTTCACTGTCATCTCAGATTTCCAGCGCTTGTCAAAATGCAATTTCGGCGGCAAAGGATTTTCCTGAGGTGTATGTTGTTGACAGCAAGTCTTTGTCAACCGGCATCGCATTGCTTGCAATCTTTGCCAAACAACTTGCAGACCAAGGCGTGATTGCAAGAGAAATTTTTGACATGGTTCAAAAGCGAGTTCCAATGGTGCAAGCATCGTTTGTCTTGGAAAGATTGGACTATTTATACAAAGGAGGCAGGTGCTCGGCATTGTCATATTTTGGGGCAAATTTGCTGCGTATCCGTCCTCAAATTTTGGTGAAAGATGGCAAAATGGGGCCATACAAAAAATATCGCGGAAACATGGACAAGGTTGTTGCGGACTATTGCAAAGACACCCTTGCCGAATTTAAAAATCCCGACCTTTCAATAGGTTTTGTCACCTACACAACGGCAACTCCACAGATGATTGAAAATGCCAAAAAGGCACTGATTGAGAGGGGCTTTAAAAAAGTATACGAAACCCGTGCTGGAGGCACGATTGCAAGTCACTGCGGTGAGCATACACTTGGAATTTTGTATATAAACGATGGCGGAAATGTGTGAAGAGTTCGCATAAAAAGATGGGCAAAACATGCCCATTTTTTTGTTGTTTACAAATCGTCGACATCCTGCACAGGAACATCGCCGTCAATTGGCACACCTGTGTAAGAGCCAAGTGGGTCGTTTTTGCTTTTTAACAAGTTTTTCTTCTTTTTCATGCCATTATTGTGTGCAAATAGGGCTTTTTTATTTGAAATTTGATGAAAAATGTGTAAAATATTCATATGGAAAAACAACTCACAAAGGCACAACTTGTTGAGCGCAGCCTCTCAAAAAGATTTCGCAAGGGCATTTGGGCTCAGTTTATTGGGGCTTTGAAACACTACAACCTGATTGAAGATGGCGACCGCATTGCAGTTTGTGTCTCTGGCGGAAAGGACAGCATGTGTCTTGCAAAACTTATGCAAATGTTGCAAAGAATTTCAAGCGTAAGGTTTGAAGTTGTCTATCTTTGCATGGACCCCGGCTATAACCAAGAAAACAGAAAAAAGATTGAGGACAATGCTGCACTTTTGGAGATTCCTCTTGAGTTTTTTCACACAGACATTTTTGACACTGTTGCAAAGATGGACGGCTCACCTTGTTACATTTGCGCAAGGATGAGGAGGGGTTATTTATACAGTGAGGCACAAAAGAGAGGCTGCAACAAGATTGCACTTGCACATCATTTTTCAGATGTGATTGAAACAACACTCATGGGCATGCTTTATGGGGCGCAGATTCAAACCATGCCGCCAAAACTTCGTTCCAAAAATTTTGAGGGGCTGGAACTTATAAGGCCACTGTATTGTGTTCACGAGGAAGAAATTAAGGCGTGGGTGAAATACAATGATTTGGAATTTATAAACTGTGCATGCAGGTTTACTGAAAATTGCAACCTTGTTCCTGACGAAGACTCTCCATCTGCACGCCAGCGAACAAAACACTTGATTGCTCAGTTGAAAAAAGATATTCCCGGATTGGAGGATCACATCTTTCAAAGTGTGCACAATGTTCAGTTGGACACTCTTGTTGGGATTAAATATGACGGCAAGCAATATGATTTCAACGAGTTATACAAAAAAAAGAAGGACTAAATCCTTCTTTTTTTACATGCATCTGTCAGCCCAAAGATTTTGTTGAGGTTGTGGATTGTATGGGGTGTTTGGAAGAGGAAACTCCTCTCTTGTCTCAGTCTTTGCAGATTGTGGAACATAGTTGTGTTCATAAGGGTCCCACACCATGTTTGAATAATCCTCAAGAGAATCCAATTTAAGTTCTTGCAAATCTGCAGCCGAAAATCTGCTGATTGGAATTGTGTCATTTATTGGTGGAATATGCATCGTGCCAAAGTTGATGCCTTCAAGGCTTAATTCCAAACCCTCGTTTTCTGAAAGTCTGCTGATTGGAATCAAGTCGTTGACAAATGGCACATAGATGTTTTCTGCCAGGTCAAGACCACCGTTGTCCGAAGGGTAGATTGTGTCCAAGATTGGCTCAACATGGTCGCCGCGTGGTGCCAGATACCAAAGTGGGTCATAGGTATTTGAGCATGGGTCGTGGTCAGGGTCCTCAATAGGATAGCCGCCAAAACTGTAGTTCAGGCAGCAAAGTTCTGCATTTTTAATAAATTTGTTCATTGTTCCTCCTTTTTAAAATGTATTTTTATACCGTTTATTGTATTTTTATAATAATATTAATTTTATGCTTTGTCAAACAAAAAAACAAAGTTTTTTAAAAATTTTTAATTATTTTTTTAAAATAAAAAAAGAGTGAACAAAATTCACTCTCTTTTTTGGTTATTTACCAGATTTTTCTTTTTGCATATCCATTACATAATAACTGCCTTCGTGTTGTGTTGCAGGAAATCTCTGTCCTTTTTCGAGATAGAGTTTTCCGCCGTCGCTGCCTTCTTTGTCATATGCCTTATAGTCGCATGACATAGGCACAACTTGACCAGGTCTGTATTTTTGCATAATTTACCTCCCAAGTTTAGGTTGTGCAAAGACAGAGATATTATTCATTTTTTGAAAAAATGTGGACAACTTATTTTTTGGTTTTTCAAACCCTTTGGGATTTATTTCCCCCTTTGCCAAACTTACCACAACAGCCAAACTAACCGTTGCGCCAACCATTGGGTTGTTGCCCATGTTTTACCATAGGGTTTTTCAAACCCTTTGGGATTTATTTTCCCTTTGCCAAACTTACCGCAACGGCAAGTGAAACTGTTGCACCAACCATTGGGTTGTTGCCCATGCTTTGCCATAGGGTTTTTCAAACCCTTTGGGATTTTATTTTCTCTTTGCCAAACTTACTGCAACAGCCAAACTAACTGTTGCACCAACCATTGGGTTGTTGCCCATGCCAATAAATCCCATCATCGCAACATGGGCTGGCACAGAGGAACTTCCCGCAAATTGAGCGTCACAATGCATCCTTCCCATTGTGTCAGTCATGCCATAACTTGCTGGGCCACAACGCATATTGTCTGGGTGCAATGTTCTGCCTGTTCCGCCGCCAGATGCAACTGAAAAATAGGACTTTCCATGGTCGTTGCACCATTTTTTGTATGTTCCGGCAACAGGGTGTTGGAAACGAGTAGGGTTTGTTGAGTTTCCGGTGATTGAAACATCAACTTGTTCATGCTGCATGATTGCAACACCTTCGCTTACATCATATGCACCGTAAATCTTGACTGCTGCCTTCTCGCCTGTTGAAAAAGGAATTTCCTCCAAGATTTCAAGTTTTTGCTCTTTGTTGTTGAACCTTGTGTTTACAAATGTGAAGCCGTTTACACGCGCAATGATGTAGGCGGCATCCTTTCCAAGACCATTAAGCACAACTTTGAGTGGTGTTTTTCTTATTTTGTTTGCTGTTCTTGCAATGCCCATTGCTCCCTCAGCGGCTGCAAAACTTTCGTGTCCAGCCAAGAAGCAGAAGCACTTTGTCTTTTCGTCCAAAAGTCTGCCTGCAAGTCTGCCGTGCCCAAGTCCGATTTGTCTGGCGTCAGCAACAGAGCCCTTCACACAAAATGCCTGCAGTCCTTCGCCGATTTTTTCTGCGTATTCGCTGGCGGATTTGCACTTTGATTTCAGTGCGATTGCTGTGCCAAGGGTGTAGGCATAAACAGCGTTGTCAAAGCAGATTGGTTGTATTTCTCTGACTGTTTTTTCTACATCAATGCCTGCTTTAAGACAAAAGTTTTTTGCGTCATCAATGTCTTTGAAACCATATTCCTTCAATTTGTCGGAAAGTCTTTCATATTTCTTCAATTCTTCAATCATAATTGCTCTCCTCTTGGATTTACAAACCTTACGGCTTCGTCAAATCTGCCATAGTGCTTGGTCGACTTTTCCATTGCCTCTTTCTTTGAGAGGCTTTCATCTTGAAGATTCTTTAAAAGAAGCCCAAGATTTATATATTCATAGCCGATTGTCTCTCCATTTTTGTCAAGAGCCATCTTTGTGATGTAGCCCTCTGCAAGATTGAGATATTTCACTCCGCCTTGCTCGGTGGAAACGATTGTTCCGACTTGGCTGGTCTTATATTTTCCAAGGTCCTCCAAACTTGTGCCAATTGGAAGCCCACCAAGAGAAAATGCTGATTGGCTTCTGCCATAAACAAGTTGCAGGAAGATGTTTTTCATTGCATCGTTTATTGCATCGCAAACAAGGTCGGTGTTCAAGGCTTCCAAGATGGTTTTTCCAATCAAGATTTCTCCTGCCATGGCAGCAGAGTGTGTCATGCCGGAGCAGCCGATTGTTTCGATGAGCGCCTCTTTGATTATTCCATTTTTAACATTTAATGTCAGTTTGCAAGTTCCTTGTTGTGGAGCGCACATGCCACAACCATGCGAAAATGCAGAGATTTGCGTGATTTCTTTAACTTGGTCCCACTTTCCTTCTTGTGGAAGAGGAGAAGGACCATAGCCACGCATATTTTTTACACAGTTTTGTTTTTCCATAGATTCTCCTTTTATAAAGTACAATAAATTATAGCAAAAATAAATCAAATAACAAAGCAAATTTCCAAGATAGATATTGAAATGCAACAAATTTTGTGGTATGATGTTTGCAGGTGAAAGATGGAATTAGAAACAAACAGACTGATTATAAGAAGATTTAGGGAAGACGATTTTGAGGACTATTATGAAACAGTCTCTCCTTACACTGACGAGCAAATGAAGAGGAGGCTGTTTTTAAAGGCGACCGATTGGAGTTTGAAAGGCATAAAAAACATCAAAAAAATCATCGAGCCAGAAAGCGAATTTCACTTTTTATATAGGTTTAATGAAATCGAACAAAACAGGCGCGCCGAAAAGGACAGGTTTTTTACAATCCTAAAATCTCCACTCGAATTTGCGGTTGTGCTGAAGCCAATCATGAAAGTGGTTGGAAAGGTGGCTTTTTGGTCGCCATTATATTACTATCCAATGGAATATTCCTACAGCAACTGCAAGGAAATTGGGGTGGTGCTTAACAGACGCGTCAGAAATCAGGGGTTGATGACAGAGGCGGTTTCTTCTTTGGTTGGAGCAATCTTCGACCAAACGGACATACAGGCGGTTTACAGCAGAATTTTGGCGGACAATCAGGCAAGCCTGAGATTGTTTGACAAATGCGGGTTTAAATATCTCTACGAAAGAGAAGAATTGGTTGGGCTTGACAAAAAGATGGTCATAACCAAAGGAATATCCAAAGCAGACAAGACAAAGGAAAACAGTTGACAATTTTTTTTCAATGTGTTAGACTGAAAGCGACAATCAAGATGGCGGAGTGAAAAACAGTAGAATTGCAAACTTGCTTTCAGAGAGAGGTTGGTTGATGAAAAACCTCACAGTCACAATTCGAATTACAGTCATTTCAAGTTTTGCGCAGGCTTAGCGAAAAGCAAACGAGGGTCGTCAAAACGACCGAATTTAGGTGGTACCACGAAGCACACTTCGTCCTAAAGATGGAGGTGTGCTTTTTTGTTTGCAAGAGGAGGGAAAGATGAAGATAAAGACAGAAAGATTGATTTTGAGAAATTACAAGATGAGCGACATTGAGGATTATTGGGAGTATGTAAGTCAACCAAATGTTGGGCCAAGATGTGGCTGGCCTGTTTACACCGACAAGCAGGAGGCGGTTAAGCGTTTGCAACTTGAAACCACCAAGCCACTTCAGTTTTGCATCGAATATCAAAAGAAGGTCATTGGAAGCATTGAGGTTTTTAATGTCGAAGAGAAAGATGGCAAGAAAATCTGCGAACTTGGAATATTGCTCAACGAAAACTTTTGGGGCAAAGGCATTATGACCGAGGCAATGAAGGCGATTGTGAAATTGTGTTTTGACCACCTTGGAATTGATGTTGTGACCGCCGGTTTCTTTGAGCCAAACATAGGAAGTTGGAGGGTGCAGGAAAAGTGCGGTTTCAAACAATACAAAACCACTCCAAATTTCACAAAGTGGTATTTGACAGGCGAGGATTGTGCATGCATTGGCACAAAGATTGAGAAAGAGGACTATCTGAAAATTGGGTTTTATAAAGATTTCAAAATGGAAATTGTTGACAAGGAGAAAAAACTATGAAAATTGACACAAATTTGTTTGGCACATTGAAGGAAAGAGGACTTTTGTATCAGTGCACTGACGAAGATGCCCTGAAAAAACTGTTGGAAAGCGGAAAGCCCATCACACTTTATGAGGGCACAGACCCGACGGCTGACAGTTTGCATATAGGACACTGCGTGCCTTATTGCATTTTGAGGCGTTTCCAACAGGCAGGGCACAAGGTGTTGTTGCTTATGGGCGGAGCAACCGCAGGAATTGGCGACCCATCGGGCAAGACGGAAATGCGCAAAATGATGTCAAAAGAAGATGTCGAGAAAAACATCAAAAGCATCAAAAAGACACTTGGCGTGTTTTTGAAGTTTGACGGCGAAAATCCAGCGATCATTGTAAACAACGCCGATTGGTTTAATGGCTATGATTATGTTGACTTTATGCGAGATGTTGGAGTGCACTTTAATGTAAACAAGATGCTTTCAAACGAAATCTATGCAAACAGACTTGAAGAGGGTGGACTGACCTTCTTTGAGATGGGCTATATGCTTATGCAAGCATATGACTTTGTGCATTTAAATCAAAAATATGGCTGCGTTTTGCAGTATGGTGGGCAGGACCAGTGGGGAAACATTGTTGCAGGCACAGAACTTCAAAGAAAGTTGAATTTCCAAAATGGCACAAATATCAATCTGATTGGTGCAACAAATCCGCTGCTTCTCACCCCAGAGGGCAAGAAGATGGGCAAGACGGAAAGGGGTGCAATTTGGATTGACAAAGACAAAATCTCGGCATACGACTTCTATCAGGGAGTTTACCAAACGCCAGACGCTTGCGTTGAGATGATGTTTGCATTGTTCACAGATGTG
>CANRLJ010000027.1 GCA_947631485.1 uncultured Clostridia bacterium
TTATGGACATCTCTTCACCAAACGCCACCTACAAGGTGAAATCGCTGATAAACAAGGGCTTCATTTCAAAGGAAAAATCCAAAGAGGATGGCAGGGAATACAGACTTGTTCCAACTCAAAAATACTTTGACTTGTTTGAAGAGAAAAATGACACAGAAGTAATGAACAATTTGCGCATCTCCTTGGATACAGACGAAAGCAAACAGTTTGACAAGATTATAAAAATTATTGAAAGTTGCAGAGACTAGATTTTTGAAATCAAGTCTCTTATTTCATTTGCATAGAAATTTGCCATGTTGCAGTCGGGGTGCTCGACCATAATTCTGACTTTGTCCTCAGTTCCGCTGGCGCGCACCAAAACCCTTCCAGAAGGGGAGATTTCATTTGCAATCTTGTTTGCCATGTTTGTCAGATTTTCATTGTTTATAACCTTGATTTTGTCTTTCACTTCCATGTTTATATTGCATTGCGAAAGAAGTTTGGCATCAAAGAGTTGTTTCAAATTCTTGCCAGTTTTTTTTATTATCTCGCAGATTTTTAATGATGTCAAAATGCCGTCACCGGTTTGTGCGTAAGAGCGAATAATTATGTGTCCAGATTGCTCTCCGCCAAGCGTTAAATTCATCTTTTCCATTGCCTCGATGACATACTTGTCACCAATATCGGTGCGAATTAGGTTTATCTTGTTTCTGTTCAGCCCAACCATAATGCCACTGTTTGTGTGGCTTGTGCCCACCACCGAATTTGCAAAAAGCGTTCCATTTGCCTTCATGTCCTTCGCCAAAATATACAGCAGTTTGTCGCCGTCAAACACCTCTCCATCGCAGTCCACAGCAATCACTCTGTCCGCGTCTCCATCATATGCAAAGCCCAGGTCTGAGCCCGTTGCCAACACTTTTTTAATCAGATTTTCAATGTGCAGCGAGCCACAATTTGTGTTTATCTTTAAGCCATCATCTCTGCATGAGAGTTTGTGCACTTTTGCACCCAATGAGGCAAACACGGTTGGCGCAACCTTAAATCCTGCACCATTGCTGGCATCAATGCAGACTGACAGACCAGACAGCGGCAAGTCTATGCAGTGTTTCAGATGTGAAATATATTGATTTATCAGAGTTTTGTCTGTTTTAAACGAGCCGGGTTTCGCACACAAATTTTTGCTCTCAAAAAACTCCTCCAAAAACTCCTCTTCGCCATCTGACAACTTTTTGCCAGTGCTGTCAAAGATTTTTATGCCGTTGTATTCTGGTGGGTTGTGGGAGGCGGTGATTATCACTCCATAGTCAAATTTCAGGTGTTCGGTCAAAAACGAGATGCCTGCCGTTGGGATTGTTCCTGCCAGCACCACTCTTCCTCCGCCTTGAACAATTCCGCCTGCCACGGCAAGGGTCAGGGCGTCAGCGGAGACGCGTGTGTCGTGACCAATCAAAACCCTTGGTGATTTTTTTATTTGCGTCAGCGAGTTTCCAACAGCAAAAGCCAAATCAAAGTTCAGGTTTTTGCCATATTCTCCCCGAACGCCATCTGTTCCAAAATAGTTGCTCATAAAATCCTCTCTTTGATTTTTTATGATTCATAAAAGCCAAAAGTTGACAAATTTTGATATTGGCAAAGAAAACACTTGCAATTTAATTATAAATAGTGTAAAATAATATAGCTTAGGAGTTGTTATGATTGACAAAGACGGAATAGAAAGGCCAGACTCTCCCGACCAAAATATGCTTGAAATTAAAAATGAAACAAGAAAGGTGCAATTTGACGATAAATATCCTTATCGCCCTCGCAACATATTTTTTCGTGTGTGGGCGGCAATTTTCAGGGCAATGGCAATCATGGTCTTTAACCCTGTTATGACACTTAAATATAAATTATACACTTTTGGCAACAAGCACAAAAAATCCCTCAAACACAAGCCTTTCATCATCACTTGCAACCATGTTCATATGTATGATGACCTCAGCATCGGCACAAATGTATTTGGATATAGGAAGATTTATTACACAACCCTGTCAAGAAACATAAGAAGGCCGGCCATCGGATTTTTCTTGCGTTCGCTGGGCGGAATTCCTGTGCCAGTTGAAAGTTTGTCTGGCATGAAGAAGTTTAATGAGGACATAAGCGAAATATTAAACTCAAACAAACCAGTGCTATACAATCCTGAGGCTTCACTTTGGCCATATTACAGAGAGATAAGACCCTATAAGAGGGGCGCTTTCTCGATGGCAGTCAAAAACAACGTGCCTGTGCTTCCTATGATTGTGCTGTTTAAACGCAAACAAAGAAAAAACGGAAAGTTTAAGTATAAGATATATTTTGCAATGTGCAATCCCGTGTATGCAGACAAGACAATCACTGACGAAAGGGCACAGATTGACGACATGATGAACAGGGTTTATGAAAAGTCAAAACAAGTTGCAGAAGATTGGTACAACATCCAAGACTGTGGCTTTGGTGACGAAAAAGTCAAACGCATCCTAAATCCAAGAAGGGATTTGATTTTTGAAAACGATAAGTGGTTGGTGAAAAACAAACAATGAAAAATTCTGACATTTGGCAAGCAGTAAAGTTTACACTCTTTTCCATTTCTGCAGGCATTATTCAAATTGCATCTTTCACAATTTTAAACGAATTTGTCTTCACATTTGAAAGGGCGGCTGAATACACTTGGGGATATTATGGATATGCGTATTTCATCTCAATTGTCCTTTCTGTTGTTTGGAATTTCACCGTGAACAGAAAGTGGACTTTTAAGTCTGCAAACAATGTTCCCATCGCCATGCTTGAAACCTTTGGCTTTTATTTGGTCTTCACGCCTCTTTCAATCTGGTGGGGAGTGGAATTGGTTGGAGTTGGCGTGAACAGTTACATCGTCATGGCAGGCACAATGCTCATCAATTTCATCACAGAGTTTTTGTTTCAAAAATTTGTCGTCTTTCGTGGGTCAATCAACTCTGCCGTCAATGAGGAAGAGGTCAAGTTTAAGAGAATCATCAAATTGTTAAAAAATGGGCTTTAAGCCTTTTTTATTTTGTTTCTTGTAAGTTTTTTGATATAATAGACCTATGATAATAACAAGTGCAAAATATCTGACCTCTGTGGTGGACGAGGACAAGATTTTGAAAGATGATATGGTGGAAATTGCGTTTGTTGGCAGAAGTAATGTCGGCAAATCCTCTCTCATAAACGCACTTGTTGGGCAAAAGAACTTGGCAAAGACATCCTCAATGCCGGGGCTGACCAGGATGATAAACTACTTTCTGATAAACAACAACTTCAAAATTGTTGATTTGCCGGGCTATGGCTATGCAAAAACAGGAAAGGCTCATGTTGCAAACTGGGCGGGGCTTATGGAAAAATATCTGCTAAACTCTCCAAACTTAAAGACGGTGTTTGTGCTTGTTGATTGCAGACATCAGCCAAGCGAACTCGACCAGCAGATGCTGCTGTTTTTAAACACCTATCAAATTCCTTATGTTGTGATTGCGACAAAAGTGGACAAACTTGCAAAGAGCAAAATTCCTCAGGAGTGCACGATGATTGCAAGAAGTTTGGGCATAAGAAAAGAGATGGTCTTTCCTTTTTCCAGCGAAACACTTTTTGGCAAACAAGCACTGCTTGAATACATTGAGGGTGTGGTTGAGTTTAAATAAAAAAAGAAAGGTATTTTTTAAATACCTTTTTTTATTTTATTTTGTGTTTTCTTGCAAAATTGTTTGCGTGCACAAACCTATTTTTGTTATAATATGCATGACATATATTAAAGGAGATGTTAAAAGATGAAAAAATATGTTTACTTATTCAAAGAGGCTGACGGAAAAGATAAGGCTCTCTTTGGCGGAAAGGGAGCAAATCTTGCAGAAATGACAAAGATTGGCATGCCTGTTCCTCAAGGCTTTACAATCACAACAGAAGCCTGCACAAAATATTATGAAGATGGCCGCAAGATAAATGACGATATTCTTTCTCAGATTTATGACAAACTTGCAAGGCTTGAAAAGATGACAGGAAAGACTTTTGGAGACCCAGAAAATCCTCTTCTTGTTTCTGTTCGTTCTGGTGCAAGAGTTTCAATGCCAGGCATGATGGACACAATCCTAAACCTTGGCTTAAACGACACATCTGTTGAGGGGCTTGCAAAACTTACAAACAACCCTCGCTTTGCATATGACTCATATCGCAGATTCATACAGATGTTCAGCGATGTTGTTATGCAACAAGACAAATCCAAATATGAAAGAATTTTGGATGACATCAAAAAGAAGAAAGGTGTTCAATATGACAAAGACCTTTCTGCTGAGGATTTGAAGGAAATTGTAAAACTCTTCAAGAAACTCTATAAAGAAAGCCAAAAGAAGGAATTTCCACAAGAGCCTAAAGAACAACTCATCGAGGCTGTTAAGGCTGTGTTCCGTTCTTGGGACAACGAAAGAGCAAATGTTTACAGAAGGATGCATGACATCCCATACAACTGGGGCACTGCTGTAAACGTTCAATCCATGGTGTTTGGAAACATGGGCGACGACAGTGGAACGGGTGTTGCGTTCACACGTGACCCATCAACTGGTGAAAATGTGCTTTATGGCGAATATTTGATGAACGCACAAGGCGAAGACGTTGTTGCTGGAATCAGAACTCCAAAACACATCTCAGAACTTGAAAAACAAAACCCAGATGTTTACAGACAATTTGTTGACATCGCAAAGAAACTTGAAAACCACTACAAAGACATGCAAGACATGGAATTCACCATTGAAAGAGGCAAACTCTTCATGCTTCAAACAAGAAACGGAAAGAGAACTGCTCGCGCTGCTTTGAAAGTTGCTGTTGACCTTGTTAAAGAGGGCATGATTGACGAAAAGCAAGCACTTCTTATGCTTGATCCAAAACAATTAGACGCACTTTTGCACCCAACATTTGACACTGCCGCTTTGAAAAAGGCAACCGTTGTTGGCGAGGCTCTTCCAGCATCTCCAGGTGCTGCTTGCGGAAAAATTGTGTTTACTGCTGAAAAGGCAAAAGAACAGGGCGGAAAGAAAGACAAAGTCGTTCTTGTTCGTCTTGAAACATCTCCAGAAGACATCGAAGGCATGGCTGCCAGCCAAGGCATCCTCACCGCTCGTGGCGGCATGACATCTCACGCAGCAGTTGTTGCTCGTGGCATGGGAACTTGCTGCGTTGCCGGATGCTCAGCAATCAAGTTTGCCGATGATGGAAAATCCTTCACATTAAACGGAAAGAAATATAAAGAGGGCGATGTCATCTCCTTTGATGGCTCAACCGGAAAGATTTATGACGGCGAAGTTGCAACAGTTGACGCCACAATCTCTGGCGAATTTGCAACAATCATGGAGTGGGCTGACAAATACAGAGATTTGATGATCAGAACAAACGCTGACAACCCTCGTGACACACAAGTTGCGTTCAATTTTGGTGCTGAGGGCGTTGGACTTTGCAGAACAGAACATATGTTCTTTGAAGCCGACAGAATTCCTGCAGTCAGAGAGATGATTGTTTCAACAACAACCGAAGAAAGAAAGAAGGCTCTTAAAAAACTTCTTCCAATGCAACAAAAAGATTTCAAGGGCATCTTTAAGGCAATGAAGGGTCGTCCTGTGACAATTCGTTTCTTGGATCCACCTCTTCATGAATTCTTGCCACATGAAGACTCTGAAATAAAGGCACTTGCAAAAGAAATGGGTCTGACATTTGAAGGACTTAAAGCAACAGTCAACAGCCTGCACGAATTCAACCCAATGATGGGACACCGTGGGCTTAGACTTGCTGTGACATATCCTGAAATTGCTGAAATGCAAACAGAAGCAGTCATCAAGGCTGCCATTGAAGTTATGAAGGAAGACAAACTTGACGTTGTTCCTGAAATTATGATTCCACTCACTTGTGACAGTGTTGAATTTAAGTATGTAAAAGACATCGTAACAACAACCGCTGACAGAGTTTTGAAGGAAAACAATGTTGAAATGAAGTATAAGGTTGGAACTATGATTGAAATTCCAAGAGCAGCAATCACAGCAGACCAAATTGCCAAGTATGCTGAATTCTTCTCATTTGGAACAAACGACCTCACACAGATGACATTTGGATTCTCTCGTGACGATGCTGGCAAGTTCCTTGACACATACTACGAAAAGAAGATTTTTGAAAGCGACCCATTTGCAAGACTCGACCAAAACGGAGTTGGCAAACTTGTAAGAATTGCTGCCGAACTTGGAAGGTCAACTCGTCCAGACATCAAACTTGGAATTTGCGGCGAACATGGCGGTGACCCATCATCTGTAGAATTTTGCCATAGAGTTGGCTTGAACTATGTTTCTTGTTCTCCATACAGAGTTCCTATCGCTCGTCTTGCTGCTGCTCAGGCTGCAATCAAATATCCACGCAAGAAAAAAGGCTTGTTTTCAAAATAATTGATGGATTAAAACAAAATAAGAGGTCAAATGGCCTCTTATTTTTTATTATAACAGAATATAAAACTTAATTTTCTTCTGAAAACACAACATTGCCGCAAAGAACATCAAAATATGAAAATGTCTGCAACTTTTCGTCAGACGTCTTTATTGTAAACACGCTTGGATAGACGTCTTTTATTGTTGCTGTCACAAATTCAATCTTTTTTCTGCCTCTGTTTATGCTCATCTGTATGTTTTGACCCTTCAAGTCTCTTATTTTCTGCTTGATGTCTTCAAGCCCATAGTTTATCTTTCTCATAATCACTCCTTGTTGCAATTTTTGACATTAGTTTTAAACTTTATTCAAAAAAATGTTCTAACTTTGAATTTTGCGCTGTATTATATCATGAGTAGAAAATTTGGAGGGTTTTATGGCTTTTGAAACAAACAAATTTGAAGTGAGTAAGAAGAAAAGGTTGGAGAAAAACACTTTTGTTGTGGAGTGCAACATCGAAACAAATGTTGAAATCAACAAAATTTTGTCTGTGTGCCACTCGGCTCAGCCTGACAATGTTGAAGTCCTAAATGAGGTTGCAAACTATTCCGGAAGTCTTGATGTTTGCCTGATATATCTGACTGTTGATGGTGAAATTGGAACAATCAACTCTTCTTGTCCGTTTGCCTCCAAATTTGAGGATGCAGATATTCAGGTGGGCGACAAGATGAACATCAGAGTGGATGTTTTGGACTATGCTGTGGACACAGTGACCAGTTCAAATGTCAAAATTTCTTGCACTTGTGAGCAGTCCGCCGTGCTGATTGGCAGCAGGGAAGTGTCAAACATCACGACAGGCGACGAAGATATTTGCATCAAAGAGGACGAACTTTCCGTTCACACTTTGATTGGCCAAGCGAAAGAAAGTTTTGTTGTTGTCAGTGATTTTTCAATCAAAGAGCCTGTCAGAAAAGTGATTGCCACTGACAGCCAAGTTGCTGTAAAAAATGTTGACAGCGGAGTGAATTTTGTCTCTGTCAGCGGAGAAGTGGTGACAAGGCTTTTGTATCTGACCGAAAACGACCGTTTTGAAACATCTTATGTCACTGAAAATTTTAAAGAGGAATTGGAACTTGAGGGTGTGCAGCGAGAAAGCGTTTGCGAGGCAACTGCCTGCGTGAAAAAAGCATCAATCAAGTGCGAAGTTGAGGAACAAGAAAAAGGGATAAACATAAAAGTCAGCGTTCCGATTGAAATTGTGGCAACCGCATATCAAGAGAAAAATGTCGTCGTTGTCAAAGATGTTTACAGCACATCAAATGATTTGCAACTGACCACATCCTCTTTTGACATGACAAGAGAGTTTCAGGGTGAGGTCTTTGAAAGCAAGATTGATGGCTCGTTGACTTTGGATGAAAATCAACTGCGCGTGGATAAATTGCTCTTTGTTGGTGGCTCAAATTTGAACATAACAAACGCCTACATCAAAGATGGCGATGTGTTTGTTGAGGGCGTCTCAAAGACAAATGTAATCTATCTCAATGACGAAACAAATTCTCTGAACAGTGTTGTGATTGAAGTTCCTTTTGTTGTTTCAGACAAGACAGAGTGTCCTGATGCCAAAGTGTGCGTGAGTGCAATGTTAACTGATGTTGATGTGGTTGTGAAGAAAGGCAGAGAATTTTTCTTTGACGCAAAGGTCAAGGTGCGTGTTGAATATGACTGCGACGAATTTGGTGCTGTCATTTCAAACATAGAGCAGACAGGCGAAATCCCAGAGCGTGACTGCGGCATGGAATTGGTTTTTGCAAAGAGTGGGCAAAGTGCTTGGGATGTTGCAAAGATGATAAATGTCAGAGAAGAAGTTTTGACCTTACAAAATCCTGAAGTTGTCTTTCCACTTGAACAAGACGAAAATTTAATTGTGTTCTATCAAAAGCGTTAAAAACAAAAAACTGTATAAAACCCCAATAAATTTATAAAAAAACTCAAAAAATCGCAATTTTTTTGGGTTTTTTATTTATTTTTGCGTCAAAAATGGCTTTGGACGGGGTGAATTATGAAATATGTATTATCATTTTTTGGAATCGGTCTGGTGGTTTTGGCAATATGTTTGTTTGCAGGTCAGAAAAAAGATGTGTCTTTGCAGCAGCCAATAAGGATTCATGTGGTGGCAAATTCAAGTTCCACTTTTGATGAAGAGGTGAAATATTTTGTCAAAGATGTTGTGGTGGAATATTTAAATTCTGAATTTTCAAATTTAAAAGGCAGTGAAGAAGTGCTTGACTATCTTGAAGAAAACATCCCAAAACTTCAGGACGTTGTTGACCTTGCATTGAAAGAAAAAAAGGCAGGCTATTCTTCAAGTATTTCTCTTTTAAAAGAGAGGATGCCTGCACGCGTTTATGACGGCCATGTTTTTGAGGAGGGTG
>CANRLJ010000028.1 GCA_947631485.1 uncultured Clostridia bacterium
CAGAGAGCGAAAAGGCTGCAAAATATCTTCAAGATGCCGGATATGACATGTTTGACGCCGACAACGGCACATATGACGCTTGGTATTGGCCACACCCACCTGCATATATGCCACAAAACTGCAACCTTGAAGATGTTTCTCACATAGCAAAGTTTGTTGATATTCCTGTTGTTTGTGCAGGAAAGATGGACCCAGCAACTGCTGCCAAAGCGATTAAGGACAAGAAGATTGGCGCTATGGGTGTTGCAAGGCAATTTCTTGTTGACCCAGAGTGGGTGACAAAACTCATGGAGGGCAGGACGGACGAAATCAAGCCTTGCATTTGCTGTCATAATGCCTGCCTTGCAATGTCACACTATAAGGGTGTTGCAAACGCTTGCTCAACGGCTGACAGCATACATATGTCAAGGTGTGCACTTAACCCTATGACTATGGATGGCGGAAAGTATGACATAAAGCCTGCAAAGAAAAGCAAGAGAGTTGCTGTTATTGGAGGCGGAATTGGCGGCATGGAGGCGGCCACAGTTGCAACATTGCGTGGACACAAAGTGACAATTTATGAAAAGACAGACAAACTTGGCGGAGTGTTTATTGCTGCATCAACGCCAAAGTTTAAGGAAAGAGACCGCGCTTTGATTGAGTGGGAAAGAAAGAGAGTGGCAGACCTTGGAATTGAAGTGAAATTTAACACCGAAATAACTGATATAAAAACCCTTGATGCCGATGAAATCATCATTGCCACAGGCTCTAAGCCAAAGCGTTTGAACATCAAAGGAATAGAAAATTCTGTTGAGGCAGTGGAATATCTGCTTGGCAAAGAAGTTGGCGAAAAAGTTGTTGTCATTGGGGGAGGGCTCAGCGGTTGCGAAATTGCCTATGACCTTCATTTGAAAAGCAAAAAACCTGTCATTGTTGAGGCTCAAAATGACCTGATGATTTCAAACGGTCTTTGCATGGCAAATTCCTCTTTCTTGAAGGACTATTTTAAGACAAACAAAGTGCCTGTATATCTTGAAACATTTTGCCAAGAGATAGGAAAAGGCAAGGTTGTTTTAAAGACAAAAGAAGGCACAAAAGAGGTGAAGACGGACAGCGTGATTATGGCAGTGGGATACAATCCTGCTCCACTGACAAAGTCTGGCAGACATGTTCACATTGTGGGCGATGCCTATGAAGTTGGAAATCTTCGAACTGTCATTTGGCGTGCTTGGCAGATTGCCGAAAAGATTTAAAAAGAAAAAACACAGTTTCAAAAACTGTGTTTTTTTAGTTTCCTGCTTTTTTCTTTGCAGTTTTGATGCATTTTGTGCAAGCCCTTACTTTCTTTCCGTCAATTTCGGTTGTCTGTAAGTTTACATCATATTTTCTTGGGGCTTTATTGTTTGCATGGCTGACAGTCTTTCCGTCCATTTTGCCTTTCCCACATACTTCACATACTCTGCTCATGTCATTTCTCCTTTAATATATTTGCGTCTAATGATAACACATTGTTGTTAAAAAATCAACTGTTTTTTATGGCTTTGTTGCTAAAATTTTTCTTTTTTGCATATAAATTTATTAAGTTTTTGAAATTGTTCCTCAATTTGCTTGTCAAAAATCTTAAAAAGTTGTAATATAAAAATGCGATATATTTTTATAACCCAAGGGAGGCCCTCTTGACTGTCGATACAAACAACTACTATGGAAATCTTTCAATCAGCGACAATGCAATCCGCACTGTTGCTGGTTTTGTTGCGCTTGACTGCTATGGTGTTGTTGACTTGGTTGCCAAAAACTTCAAAGACAGTGCAAGAGAACTTTTCAAAAAAGAAAGATACTCTCGAGGTATTACCGTAAGCCACATAGACAACCGTATCTTCATTGATATTCACTGCATACTCAAATATGGTGTGTCCATCAGTGCGGTGGCAGAATCGCTTAAAAAATCAGTAAAATATAGTGTCGAAAACTTTACGGGCATGATTGTTGACACTGTCAATGTCCATGTTGTAGGCGTTTGTGTTTAATAGGAGCATAAGATGCAAAAAAGTATAAATGGAGCGACCTTTAAGAAGATGGTCCTTGCAGGTGTAAGCCAGCTTGAACAAAATAAAGAATATATTGATAGTCTAAATGTTTTTCCAGTTCCAGACGGAGACACTGGCACAAACATGTTTTTGACTATGAAGTCAGCAGTTGCTGAAATAAACAAATGTATGAACACCGATATGGCATCACTTTCAGAGGCTTTTGCAAAAGGTGCGCTGAGGGGTGCAAGAGGAAACAGCGGTGTCATCACATCCCAAATTTTCAAGGGTTTTTGTGGCGTGACCAAAAATTGTAAAGAAGTCACAACAAAAGACTTTGCAAAGGCCATGCAAGAGGGCTCTAGCATTGCATACAAGGCAGTTACAAAGCCAAAAGAGGGCACAATTCTCACAGTCATCAGGGTTATGTCTGAAAATGCTGTAAGCCTTGCAAAAAAGCATGAGGATTTTGAGACTTTTCTGAAAAAAGTGATTGACACAGGTGAAGAAATCTTAAAACAAACTCCAGAGATGTTACCTGTCCTCAAAAAAGCCGGCGTTGTTGACAGCGGCGGAAGAGGAATTTTGGTCATCTTTACAGGCTTCTATCGTTTCTTGACCGGCGAAGAGGACTTGGAATACACCTTTGAGGACGACACAAAGCCACAGACTGTTGACGATGTGATTGCTGACATAAACAACCTTGGCGACATCGAATATGGCTATTGCACCGAATATATGATCATCAATATGCTGAAAAAGACCACTGAGGCAGACATTGTCAAACTTCGTGAAAAACTGATGGAAATCGGTGACAGCGTCATCTGCATCGGCGATTTGTCACTTGTGAAAGTGCATGTTCACACCAACGAACCAAACAAGGCACTCGGATATGCCTTGGAACTTGGCGAACTCTACAACTTGAAGATTGAAAACATGAGAGAGCAAAATCGCGAACTCAAAAAGAAAGCCCAAGCCGTTGAGGAAGTGAAGGAAATTGGCATGATTGCCGTTGCTCCGGGGGATGGGCTTGCCACAATATTCAAAGAACTTACTGTGGACGAGATTATTGTTGGTGGACAAACAATGAATCCGAGCGCAGAGGACATCGCAAATGCTGCTGAAAAAGTGCCAGCAAGAAATGTGTTTGTGTTCCCAAACAACAAAAACATCACTTTGGCTGCAGAACAGGCAAATGAAGTGACCAGCAAAAATCTGATAATAATTCCTACAAAGAGCGTTCCTGAGGGTATTTCAGCCGCCATAACGTTCAATCCAGATGCCTCTGTTGAGGAAAACAAAACCGCCATGTTGGAGGCAATGAAGAGCGTGCGTTCCGGCTCTGTGACATATGCAGTCAGAGACACTCACGTTGACGGATTTGACCTGACAAAAGGCGAAATCATTGGACTTGACGACAAGGCAATTCTTGCAAAGGGCAACTTGGTAAGCGAAACAACTGAAAAACTTATTGAGGCGATGTTTGATGACAGCGTGATGAACATAACATTGTTCTACGGCGAGGACATCCGTGAAGATGATGCAAACAAACTGCAAGAAAGTTTGGCAAAGAAATATCCTGATTGTGAAGTCACTGTGGCAAATGGTGGTCAGCCAGTTTACTATTATCTTGTTTCACTTGAATAAAGAAAAGTCTATCAAAACGATAGACTTTTTATTATGTAACTATAACTAAATTTCCTTTCTGCCGACTAAAAAGTCGAGCGAAACATCAAACAAGTCGGCAAGTTTGATGAAATTTTGAAGAGTTGGAACAGTCACGCCCGTTTCATACGCTTGATATGATTGTGTCTTGATGTTAAGTTTTTGTGCAACTTCTTTTTGTGTCAAACCGCTTTGCTTTCTTAAATCTCTTATTATTTTTGAAAAATTGTAAATCTCTTGCATTTTTTCCACCTATTTAACTAAATTTCCTTTCTGCCGACCAAAAAGTCGAGCGAAACATCAAACAGGTCAGCAAGTTTTATTAACTTTGGCAATGGAGGCAAGGCGGTGCCGAGTTCATATTTCTGATATGCTTGATAACAAACCCCTATCTTTTCTGCTAGTTGCGATTGTGTAAAACCAAATTGCTTTCTCAATTCCCTCAGATTTTTGGCAAGAATTTTCATTTTTCACCTCTTTCATTTGACATAATACTATTTTAAGTTGTATAGCATATAAAAATACTACCTATAGTAGTGTTGGGAGAGGCTGTATGAAGGAAGTTGAGGTTGATGTTTTGGGAGTGATATACAAGGGTTTTTTGGAAAAATTTGGAGATTTGAACACAAGCAAGTTGGAAGAGAACTTTTTGAAGACTCTAAACGAAAAACAAAGGCAAGATTATGGAAACTTGAAGTTGATTTTTAAGAGCGACAGTTTGGCGGGGATTAAAGATGCGATAAAATACACCCTCAAATTTGTCAGTGACATAAACACCTTTGAGAAAGACAAAACAAAGGTTTATTTTGATTAAAAAAAGCCCATTTGGGCTTTTTGCTGTGGTTTTGAGATGTTTCGCTTTGCTCAGCATGACAAAGAGGTGCATGGCAAAGGTTTAGATGCTTCGCTTCGCTCAGCATGACAAAGAGGTACATCACAATGGCATAGATGCTTCGCTTCGCTCAGCATGACAATGGGATGCATGACAGTCGCGTTGCATGACAATGGGGTGCGTGACAAGTTGACTACATATTTGGCGTGTTTGTCACAGCCGACGCCGTTGGATAGATTGGCAAGTCATTAAGACCTGGGCATGCACTCTGTTGTGGTGCTGTTTGGCATGGTGGCAATGTTGGATAGCCATATGATGGCACAAGCACATCCACCGTGCTTACCACCTTTATGATGACTTGTATGCAGCCTGTGACTGTGAAGATGTTTGGAGCGGTGAAAGTTCCTATTCTGCTTGAGAACACGCCTTGTGCTGTGATGTCAACAGGCGTCAAAGATGGTTGTGGCACAAACATAATCACCGATTTTGTCACTGTGATTGTGCTGAGTGCCGAGCCAATTGTGCCATTTGCATCTCTGTAGGACACTGTTACAGGAATTGTGAGGGTGAAACTTACATTGGCATAGTTTGGGCAAGTGTCAAGCCTTTCGATTACAAGGTCAGATATTGTTGCCGTTTGGCCAACCGTGTTTTCGGCAGAGAGATATGTCAACGGAAGTACTGGATTGGCAGGTTCAAAGTCAGTTACTGCCAAGATTATGCCTGTTTCTGTTGTTGAGCAGAGGCAAGCATCAAATACTTTTGTTGTCTCAATCAAAATTTTTTCACAAATTCCATTTAAAGCGTTGCCAGACAGAGGGCCAGGCTTGTTTGGATTGGAATTGTTAATGTAAAAAGACATTTTTAACCTCCTTAAAGTCTTACACTATATAATATGTTGTGTCAGTGCAAAATGACACGAAATCTTGTTTGTGTGTTGACTTTGCTGTTTCTTTGGTGTATAATATATATTATTGGGGGACATTATGGAAGACGACGACAGAAGATATGACGAATTTGAGTTGTCAAGCAGAGAAGAATTGGAAGCCGCTGGCAGAGAGCAAAAGTATGTTGACAATGCTCACTACCTGCTTGATGTGCTGCTTATGACTTTTGACGACCAAGACAAACAGAAGAGGATTTTTGACCTTGACAATTTCCTAAAACAGATTGCTCTTATTGAGGATTTTGAGTTTCAAAACACCTATACAAATGATGTTGAACAACTTGAACTTCTTGCAAGCAGAGCAACAAACTATGCCATGAGAGAAAGCTTTTGCCACAATATAAGCGAAGACCTTGCTCGTGCAGTTGAGGATTTCTTGCAGGAATTCAGCGATTTGGTTCAAGCAATAAAAAAGTCGCCAGAAAAAACATATGAGGGCGTCATCAACGCTGAGCGAAGCGGAAAAATGCCTGTCAGATTTTCTTCAGGATATAAATTTCAGGCAATTCCAACAACTGGATATGTGAAGAGAATATATGAAGCCATCGAGCAGCAAAGGGCTCAGGCTGAAAGAGTGGCACAAAGCAGAATAATGCTTACACAGGATGAAGCAAGTGCGGCACTTGATTTGGTTTCACAACAGCCAGACAAATTTCTTCGCTTGGAGACAAAAATTTTCTACTATCCAGAACTTGTGGAACAACTCAGGGGAATCGCAATTCAAAACTTTCCAGATGCATATAGAAAGCACACAAAGAAAACTTTTGGAGACCGCGTCAGTGCCAAGGAAATGGAAAAAGCCAAGAAGAATTTTGAAACAAATGTGGACATGAAAATTCAAAGAGAAACCGAAGCAATAAGAAATGCAGGCAATCCAAATGTCAGAAACAGGCAACAATAATGCCTGCTTTTTTATTGATATAAACTGTATTTTTAATATAATATAACCAATAAAAATTTCCGACAAAAAATTTTTAAAAAATTTGGCAAAAGTGTTTGACATTTTTGTTTTTCTTGCATATAATAATGCTAGCACTTAAAAGTCGAGAGTGCTAGCAAACTGTTTAAAGGGTTTAATTTTATGGAACTCTCTGAGAGAAAGATTAAGATTTTGAACATTGCTGTTGAGGAGTTTATCAAGGATGCCGCTCCAATCACAAGTGGCTCGGTGAAAGACAGAACATCTCTTAATGTTTCCACGGCGACACTCAGAAACGAGTTGAACGCTTTGGAGGCCATGGGATTTTTGCGACAACTGCACACTTCTGGTGGGCGTATTCCTACTGCACAGGGCTATCGGTTTTATGTTGAAAACATGCTGAAAGACATCAAGGCCACAAACAAAGAACTTAAAAATGTGCGTGAAATCATTGAAAACCGCACACAAAATCTGAGCGAAATTGTTTCAAGCATTGCAAAAGTCATCAGCCAAGCAACAAACTATCCGACAGTTGTGCTGGTGAACGGCATTGAAAATCTTATTCTGCAGGAGTTTAAAATTGTGCCACTTTTAGGCGAAAAATGTATGGTTTTGATTGGAACAGACTATGGCTACATCAACAGCACCATCGACATTGCCGCTAGTTATCAAAACTGCGAAGATGCTTCAAAGTATTTGACCAAGTATTTTAAAGGGGAAACTATGGGCTTTATGATTGAAAACATCGAGCAGTTTAAAAAGGGTATGAGTGGAGAAATTTCGGCCTTTCAAACAATTGTGGACAATGTTGTGATTGGGCTTTCGAAACTGAATAAGAGAAGACTGCTTAATGTTCAAGCACAAGGCGTCGTTGATTTTGTTGACAACTCTGAGGAGGCAAAAAAAGTTCTTAAAACACTGAACAGCGAAAGCAAACTGATTGAGGTGTTGGACAACGACGAAAAAGAAATTTCCGCAGTTGTGGCTGAAGATGGAGATGACAAATGCTCTGTGGTGAAGGCTCCAATTGTTGTTGGGGGAAACAAAATTGCATCCATTGGCGTTTTTGGCCCTCAAAAAATGGACTATATGAGCATTGCATCAGCACTTAAAGTGGTTGTCGAACAGTTGGGAGAAAGGGGACAAGATGAGAAAAAGAAAAGAAGAAAAAACTGACGAGGTCAACGAGGGCTTGGAAGATTATTCGCTTGATGGAGAGGAGCAAGAAGAACAACAAACCGATGCCATCGAGACAAATGATGAGCCAGACACAGATGTTCAGGAAAAGTCATGCGATTGCCACAAGGATTGCGAGTGTCATGACGAAGATTGTGATTGTGAATCATGCGAAAAGCCATCACAAGAAAACGAATATTTGCTTATGGCACAGCATCTGCAAGCAGACTTCGACAATTACCGCAAACGGGTTGCAGAACAGTTGGATGTTCAAAGACAAGAGGGCATAAAGAGTGTTTTGGAGGCGTTTTTGCCTGCACTTGACAGTTTTTCTGAGGCAAAGAAAAGCATAACTGACGAAGTTGTTTTGTCCGGAATAAATATGATTGAGAGCAAAATTATGGATGCACTTGAAAGACTTAATGTCAAAAGAATTCCATCTGTTGGCGAAAAGTTTGACCCATATCTGCACAATGTCATTGCAGTTATGGAGGACGAGTCCAAAGACCAAGATGTGATATTGCAAGAATATCAATCTGGCTGGACACTAAATGACAAAGTTATCAGATACTCAAAAGTTGTTGTAAACAAAAAGGGGGAATAAAATTATGAGTAAAATTATCGGAATTGACTTAGGAACAACAAATTCTTGCGTGGCAGTTATGGAAGGCGGAAAGCCAACCGTAATTGCAAACGCCGAGGGTGACAGAACAACACCTTCTGTTGTTGCTTACACAAAAGAAGGGGAAAGATTGGTTGGAAAAGTTGCAAAAAGACAAGCAATCATCAACCCTGAAAACACCGTAATCTCCATTAAGAGAGAAATGGGCACAAATTTCAAAGCAAAGATGGGCGGAAAGGACTACACTCCACAAGAAATCTCTGCAATGATTCTTTCAAAACTTAAGGCTGATGCCGAAAGTTATCTTGGCGGAACAGTCACACAGGCAGTCATCACAGTTCCTGCATACTTCAACGACAGCCAAAGACAAGCAACAAAAGATGCCGGAAAAATTGCCGGATTGGAAGTTTTGAGAATTATAAACGAACCAACTGCTGCTGCACTTGCCTATGGCCTTGACAAAGGTGAAAACAAAAATCAAAAGATTTTGGTGTATGACCTTGGTGGCGGAACATTCGATGTTTCCATTTTGGAAATTGGCGACAATGT
>CANRLJ010000029.1 GCA_947631485.1 uncultured Clostridia bacterium
GAATTTTTGTCAAATTTAGAGTTTTTATCACATTATTAAGAAAATCAACCCTCTTGTTTAGGCTGTCAACCATGCATACGTCAAGGTCTGGGCGAACGATTTTCAGCGGAAGAGCAGGAAATCCTGCACCACTTCCCACATCGACAACCTTTGCGCTCTTGCTGATGAGGTCTTGTGGTAAAATGCTATCCAAAAAGTGTTTATACACAACGTCCTCTTCTTCGGTGATGGCAGTCAAATTTATGTTTTTGTTTGTTTCTATCAACAAATCGAAGTATTTTTCAAACTGATTTGTTTGCAATTTACTTAAACAAAAGCCATATTTGTTTAAAACGGGCAACAGATTTTTCATGAATTTCCCCTTTTAATCAAAATTGAAAGCACAGAGATGTCTGCAGGCGATACGCCTGAAATTCTTGACGCTTGACCAAGGTTTAGTGGGCGAATATTTGAAAGTTTTTCCTGTGCTTCTTGACGCAGTCCCTTTGCTTTTGAATAATCAAAGTCTTGCGGTATGACGACATTTTCATTTTTTAGCATCTTGTCGATGTCTTCTTGCTGCTGTTTCAAATATCCTTCATATTTAACGCGGATGTTTACAAGTTCCAACAACGACCTGTCATAATCTTTGAAGATGTGATATTCCTCTTCTATTTGAAAGATGTCGATGTTTGTTCTTTTCAGCATGTCATAGAATCGGATGTTCTCCTTTGGCAAATTTTCATGAGTTTTTTCAAAGAGTTGACGCATTTTGTCATCAATTTTTGCTTTTTGTTGCAAAATTTGCTCAATTTGCTGAATTTTTTGCTTTTTTTCCAGAAATTTGTTGTATCTTTCATCGCTCACAAGACCAACTTTTCTGCCAATTTCGGTCAGACGAAAGTCTGCATTGTCTTGCCTTAAAAGTAAGCGATATTCTGCACGGCTGGTCATCATACGATATGGCTCATTTGTGCCTTTTGTCACGATGTCGTCAATCAAAACGCCAATGTAACCATCGCTTCTCTTCAAAACAAGTTGTTCCTTGCCCTGATTGAACATGCTGGCGTTTATTCCGGCGACAATTCCTTGTGCGGCAGCCTCTTCATAGCCACTTGTGCCATTTATTTGCCCAGCAAAAAACAATCCTGGCACGGTTTTTAGTTCCAAAGTTGGGTTTAGTTGGGTTGGGTCGATGCAATCATATTCTATTGCATATGCGTCTCTCATAATTTCAGCATTTTCGAGGCCGATGACACTGTGAACCATCTCTTTTTGCAGGTCTGCAGGCATGGAAGTTGAAAATCCTTGCAGATACATTTCTTGAGTGTCAAGTGCCTCTGGCTCTAAGAAAAGTTGATGTCTTTCTCTGTCTGCAAATCTCACAACTTTTGTCTCGATGGAAGGGCAATATCTTGGGCCGACGCCCTTTATTTCTCCGGAGATTGCAGGGGCTTTGTCCAGGTTTTGTCTGATGATTTCATGTGTTTTTGGCGTCGTGTAAGTCAGATAGCAAACCGCACGATTTTTCACATTGCCCTCTGTCATGGCAGAGAAAGAGGCGATGTCGTCTTCGCCATATTGGATTTCCATTTTGTCATAATCCACGCTTCTGGCGTGCAGGCGAACGGGCGTTCCCGTTTTGAAACGCAGGAGGCGAATTCCAAGTTTTTTCAGGCTGTCTGAAAGAAAACTTGCATTTTTAAAGCCGTTTGGTCCTGTTTTTTCTCTGACAGAGCCAACAATAATCTCGCTTTTCAGATATACTCCTGTGGCAAAGACAAGACTTTTGGCGGAATATGTAAGCCCCAAATGTGTTGTGACCAATTTTTTGTCGCCCACAACTTCTATATCCACAACCTCGCCCTGTCTGACGGTCAGATTTTTTTCGTTTTCTAACACTTTTTTCATTTCGGTGTGATAGGCGTTTTTGTCCGATTGTGCTCGCAGACTTTGCACGGCGGGGCCTTTTCCTCTGTTCAGCATCCTGATTTGTATGGCAGTTTTATCAGCATTTATGCCCATTTGTCCGCCCAGAGCATCAACTTCAGACACCAACTGCCCTTTTGCCGTGCCGCCGATGGAAGGGTTGCATGCCAAAAAGGCAATGGCATCAAGACTGATTGTAAGAAGCAATGTTTTGTTGTTTGTGCGTGCCAAAGCCAAGGCTGCTTCACAGCCTGCATGTCCTGCTCCAATGACAATTGAATCATAATTTTCTGATATTTTTTTCATATTTTCCTTTTTTATTTTTTTATTTTGTTTTTATTAAACAAATTAAATTGCTGAAAATTCGATATTTAGGGATTTTTAATTATTTTATTATTTAATTTAAAATGTTTTTTATTTATTTTATTTTCAATTATTTTCCCAGGCAAAATTTGGAAAAAATCAAGTTTATAATATCTTCATTTTCTGTATTTCCTGTGATTTTCCCATATATTTTCCACAAGTCTTTTAAAAGCAGTGAAAGCACATCCAGAGTTCGACTTTCGTCAGACAGTATGTTTGAAAGCAAATCTTTGGCCTCTTGCAAAATGTGAAACTGTCTTTCGTTTGCCAAAACCGCACCTTTTGTGTCAACCTTTTCCAACTTCACCATGTTTAGGATTTCTTGTTTAAGTTTGTCGATGTTTTTTCCGGTGAGAGCAGAAACCTCAATCTCGTTTTTCTTCTTTGCAACTTTTCTTGTCTTGTCCGTTTTGTTTATCACATAGATGACATTTTTGCCGGACAACATCTGTTCAATTTCGGCGTCATTTTTGCTTTCTGCTTCGCTGCCATCCAGAATAAACAGAACGACATCCGCTTGAAGAGACATCTTTTTACTTTTTTCAATTCCTAAATTTTCCACAAAGTCTTTTGTCTGTCTTATTCCTGCGGTGTCAATGAGGTTGATTTTTATGCCCTGATACATAAAACTTTCGCTGACACTGTCACGCGTTGTCCCTTGAATATCTGTGACGATTGAGCGTTCTTCCCCAAGAAGTGCGTTCATAATGCTGCTCTTTCCGACATTGGTCCTTCCGACAAGGGCGACATTTACACCATTTTTGATGTATTTCATGCTCTTGGAGTCTTCCAAAACCACTTCTGTGGCGCGCAAAATTTCTTGTAGGCGCGTTTTGATGTTTGTTTTTATTGAAGTTTCTTCCGTTTCATCAGGGTAGTCCATGCCAACCTCAATTTCGGCAAGCAAGAGTTTGAGTTGCTCTTGAATTTCGTTTATTTTTTCGGCGAGTCTGCCGTTTGTTATCGACAGGCTGTTTTTGAGGTCGCTTTCGCTGTCAGCATTTATCTCTCCGATAATCGCTTCCGCCTTGTCGAGTGAAATCTTTCCGTTTAAAAATGCCCTTTTTGAAAATTCTCCAGGTTCTGCCAAGCGCACGCCGAGATTGGTTATGCAGTCAAGCACTTTTTGTGCCAAAAGCACTCCTCCGTGAATTTGAAATTCCACAACATCCTCTCCGGTGTATGAAAATGGTGCTTTAAAATACACCATAAGGCACTCCTCAAACACGCCGTCTTCAATTTGCAGTTTTCCAAAGTGCATAAAACGAGGTTGAACATTGTTTGGGTCTAAATTTTTGCTATGAAAAACCTTAAGAGCCTCTTTAAGACAGTCTTTTCCGCTCAATCTGACAATGGCAATTGCACCTCTTCCAAGTGGAGAGGATATTGAAACAATAGGTTTTTCTTGCATGGCACTATTATATCACTAAAAAAACAGAAAAATCAATAGAAAAAACACCCCTAAAGGTGCTTTTTGCTGTTTTTATCTGTCGTTGTATTCTTTTGGGAAGACAATCAAATATCTTCTTGGTTCTTCGCCCTTTGAAAGCGTTGTCACTCTGTCGTCGTCTTGGAGTGCGGTGTGAATAATCTTTCTTTCGCTTGCATCCATAGGCTCAAACTTGTAGTATCTGCCACTTTTTGCCACTTTGTTTGCAATTCTTTTTGCCAAAGCAACAAGGCTTTCTTCACGCTTTGCACGATAGTTTTCTATGTCAAGGACAAAACGCTTTCTGTCCTCGCTCTTGCAAACCAAGTTCATGATGTATGAAAGTGCCAACATGCAGTCGCCGTGATGACCAATCAGGTCGTTTAGATTTTCTCCAGTCAGGCTGTATCTGACAAACTTTTCGTCCTCTGTCTTTTCGATGTTTCCTTCAAGGTTTAAAGTTTTCAAAACGCCTTTCAAAAATTCTTCACCCTCAAACTTGCGTTCTTCCAAAGTTTCGGACCGCTTTGTCGCCGGTTTTGTGTATTCTTCATCGGCGATGATTTTCACTTTGCTTTCCTTCTTTGGCTTTTCCTCTTGCTTTGCAGGTTTTGGTTGTTTGGCTGGCTTTGTCTTTTCTATCTTTTGTTTTATGAAGTTTTCTGCAAAATCTTCATCGTTTTCCTTCTCTGTTGCCAAAGAACGCCTTTGTTCCTTCTTTTCATACTTCTCCAAAGCATCTGGAGAAATTGAAACCAAAACTCTTGCCTTCTTTAAAAATCCTCCCTCGCTCAAAATTTTTATATCAACATCTTCTCTTGACGCTTTCAGCTCGAGGAGGGCGTTGTTGATTGCTTGTTCTATGTTTCTTCCTGTTCCTTCACATTGACGCATTTTTGTGTTCTCCTTTTATTTTCAGAGTGCGCCATAAAGGAAAATAAGGGACTGCGCCTCTTATTTATTACTTTAACACATTTGAATTGAAATCACAACAAATTTTTATAAATTTTTGCAGTTATTTGTTTGAAAAACTTGGAAAAAGTTTGCCTTTGTGATAAAATGTTTCGAAATAAAAGGAGAAGAATATGTTTGTTATTCTGTCGGGTGTTTCGGGGTCAGGAAAAAACACCGTGATAAACGAACTTTTAAAAGAAAAAGAAAACAGGTTTCTCATCAAGTCAGCCACCACAAGGGAGAGAAGAGAAAGTGACAACGCATATCAGTTTATGACTGAGGAAGAGTTTGACAGGCGGCAGGCAAATGGTGAATTTTTTGAGACCGTGCAGGCGCACACTTGCAGATATGCCACCCAAAACAGTGAGTTAAAAAAGATTATTGAAAACCCACAAAATCTCTATCTTAAGGACATTGATGTTGTTGGGGCGCAAAAGATTGTGGAGTTTTTGAAAGACAAAGCCAAAGTTTTCACCATCTTTCTTGATGTGTCGGACGATGTTTTGCATCAAAGGCTGCTGGAAAGGGGCGAAAGCGAAGAAAAGGCACAACTCAGGCTGTCTCGTGGCAAGATGGAGAGGACATACAAACAAAAGTATGATTTGGTCATACATAATGACGATTTAAACAAAACTGTAAAAATCATAGACAAAATATTAAAAAAAGAAGGTTTTTAGCCTTCCTTTTTTGTTATGTAAGATTGTTTAAATATATTTTTTCATACTTGTCTTGTTTGCTGTAATACAGTTCTGCCTGCTCTTTGAAGTGAAGCAGGTCTTCATCCGAAAGACCTAGATGAAGAGGCTGTGCGTCAGAGATGTTTTGGCTGAAAAAGTCCTCTGTGAACATGCCACCCATATGAGATGCAAAAAATGAGTTTTCAATTTCTGGCTCAAACATATTAAAGCCCTGAACAAGATTCTTGTTGTAGGCAAAGCCATAAAGTTGGCAGAGTGTAGGAAAAATGTCATATGTGTTGCAGAAATTGTTGACTTCTCCTGGCTCACAGTTGTGGCTGTATATCATCAGTGGGATGTGGTGTGCCTCGATGTTTGCATAGTCGTCTTTTGCAATTCCTTTCATGGCGTAGCAAAGATTGTCATAATAGCAGTTGTGGTCGGCAAACATCACCACTGTTGTGTCGTTTAGGTGGTCTGTTTCCTTCAAACGTTCAAACAGTTTTGCAATCATGTTGTCAAAATCCATCGCCCCAACTTTGTAGCGTCGCAGTTGAGACAAAAACGATTGGTCTTTTGGCAAAGAATAGCCAAGTTCTTCCTCATGTTCCGTCACCCAAGCCGAATAATTTTCAAACTCGGCGTCATATTTTTCATAATAACTCTTAAATCGAGGATTGTCGCTGTTTGTGTATGGGCCGTGCGTGGAAATTGTTGCAAAACTTGTCAAAAATTTCGTCTCTTTGTCAGATGGAACAAAGTCCTCCCAGAAGGATGATATGAAGTCAGCATCCGAAATCCAGTCGCCGAAATACTTGCTCTTGTCGGAGTTGTTTTCCATCGAAATATATTTATCAAAGCCAAGCCCACCGTTAAGATAGTTTGGGTCGCGGTGATAGAACGTTCGCCTGAAGGAGTGAAAATATGTTGTCTGAACTTTTTCTCCTTCATGTGCCGCCTCAAACAATTTTGGCAGGGTGTAGGCGTAGGAATAGTTTCCGGCGTTGACCAGCGAACTCAGATTGTTCAGTTTTGGCATGTTTCCGCTTAGGACAATGTTTTCGCTGACATTTGTCTTGTTGTGACCATAGAAGTTTGTGAACACTGTTGCGTCATATTCATTTATTGTGGATGGGTCACTCTTTGTCATTAGGTCATACACGTGAGGGGTCAAAATTGGGTCATAGGCAAACCACTCGTGGCTTTCGCACAAAATTACAATCAGATTGTCGTCGGAAAACTCTGTCTCAACGGCCTCAACCTTGCCGTCCTCCACAAACTTTTGCAGTTGTTTTTTCTCTTCCGGCTTTAATGAATTTGAAAACTTGAAGAAATCAAAGACATTTTTCAAATAAAAGCCATAGTATCCAAACTCTTTGTAGGCGTCAACTTTAAATCTGAAACTGTCCCAAAGGTAACTTGTGTTGCCCTCAATTTTTTCTGACTGAGAGGTGGCAGAATTTATTGTTTCGCCCACATAGATTGTCACGCCACAGGTTTCAAACAGCAAAACAAAGATGAGTGCAAAGACGCGAGTGGATATCTCGGCAAGGCTGATTGTTGATTTGTTCCATTTAAACAGAGCCACAGTTGCAAAGATGATTGCGCCCAAAATGCCAATGTTTATGACGATGGAGACAAAGTCTATGAATTCCCATCTTATTGCGGCAGCACCTTCTGCACCAAGAAAGAAATAGTCGAGTGAAAACAGGTCGCCAAACACAGAATAGAGGTTTGCGTTTAAGATGTTTATCACCACTTGAAGAACGATGAAGATATAGAAAAAAGTGAGGGCTGATTTTTTGCCAGGCATTATGTAGATGATTCCCGCAAAGATAAACGCTCCTCCGATATTAAACAAAAATCGAGTTGGGATGGTTTGATAGAAGCCAAGATAAAGAAAACTCACCATGTCCAACAAAAGTGTGCACAGCATAAAAAACAATGGCAATATAAGTTTGTTTGACGAGAATTCTTTGCTCTTTGTTGCAGATTTTTTCATTATTTTCCTATTTACTATTTATATTGTAACACACCAAAAAAGTTTTTTTCAAGGAAAAGAAAACTTTTTCTGACAAAATTTTGACGCTTGGCATAAAAAGTTAGTGTAAAAAGGAGATTTTATGGCAAACGAAAACTACTACATAGGTGGCAACGATGAGCATGGAGTCAATCCTCCAACTCCAGGCAAGCGCACACCGGTTGTGCCGGGAATAAACAGAGTTATTTATGAAAATGAGTTCAATCGTGCGGCGAAGGACTACTTCTTGGAGGCGTGTTTAAGGCAGGGCTTTTCGGTGTATAATGTCAAGCCTGAGCAAAACGACATTGCAATCAACGAAAGGATTGTCAGAATAAATCGCCAAAATCTGACGCTTTTGGTGACCTTTGCCTACAACGCGTTTGGAGACAATTTCAATTCCACTTCTGGCGTGGAAGTGTTTTATTCTCCAACCAATCCAAAGCCAAATCAGAGCCGAGCCTTGGCAGAAAATTTATATCAAAATCTTATCAAAGGCACTCCGCAAAACGGACGCGGAGTGAAAACTTTGGATGCAGGCGTTCTCTCACGCGTGAACTGTGTTTCTGCACTTGTGGAAGCAGGCTTCATGACAAATTTGGCAGAAGCACGAAGAATGATAAATCCGCTTTGGCAAATTGAAGTTGGCGAAGAGTGTTGCCAAGGCGTGTGCGACTATTTGGGAGTGGAATACATTCCAAGGGGGAATGTGGCAAACTATCCAACTTTAAGGCGGGGCATAAGCAACAATTTTGTCACGCTTTTGCAGTTTATATTAAATCAAAACGGAGCGTCACTTGCAGTGGATGGGGTGTTTGGACAGAACACTGAAAACGCTGTTAGAACATTCCAGCAACAGAATTCACTTACGGTGGATGGCATCGTTGGGCAAAACACATGGAGAACACTTTTGTTTCTCCCGCCATATCCAACTCTGCGGCAGGGGGATAGGGGAATTTATGTTTGGTTCTTACAATCGCTGCTTGAGAGCAATCAAATTCCTGTTGGCGGAATTGACGGCATTTTTGGTGAGAACACTGAGCGTGCTGTTCGAACATTTCAAACAAACAATTCGCTTGCAGTGGATGGCGTTGTTGGGGCA
>CANRLJ010000030.1 GCA_947631485.1 uncultured Clostridia bacterium
CGGGGCCGGGCTCGCCTTGGGGTCCTTGAGGGCCCTGCGGGCCGATGGGGCCGGTGGCTCCGGTTGCACCTGTGGCTCCTGTTGCACCAGTAACGCCTGTTGGACCTGTGGCTCCCGTTGGGCCGGTTGCGCCTGTTGGCCCAAGAACGCTAAGCCCGATTGGACCAGTTGCACCTGTTGGACCGGTTGCTCCTGTTGGACCGATTGTACCTTGTGGGCCAGTTGGGCCTGTTGGACCGGTTCTTCCAATAGGACCGATTGGGCCTTGTATGCCGGTGTATTGCACAGTGACATTAGGTTGGCTGTTGTTAAGTGGGTTTCTGCACCCGCAACTCCAATTTAACATTTTTCCTCCTCTGAAAGTAAGTCCAAAATCAGTATATGTGAAAAGCAAAAATATGTTAATATGCATATCAAATGCACTTGAATAATATAAAAAAACATGATATAATAGGATTGGAGTGAGATATGGATTTCAATTTTATAACAGACAAAGCAATTTTTATAAACGAGCAAGATGCTGTGCTTGCAGAGTGTCAATATGACATTGAATACAAATTCAAACGCACACTGAGCACTGCTGAAAACAAATTTGCTTCATATTATTTCACAATAAGCAAACCGGAGTTTGATAGGCTTGGCTACAAATTGCAGGACGGCAAAGTTGTTGTGCCAACAGGTCCTGCATATGTTTTGGATGAAAAAATCATGAGAATAGAAGTCATCCGAGTCAAAAAAGACAAAGTTGCCACAGGCTTGGGTTCAAAGATGATGCGTCGCATTGAAGATGTTGCAAGAGCAAATGGCTGCAGGCAAATATATTCCAAATTTGCCCCTCATGAAGAAGATGGCACTGAAGGATTTCCTTTCTATCTCGACCAAGGATTTAAAGTGGAAAAGAGGGATGGCGTGAAGTTTGTGGTGAAACATTTGGACGGCAAAAACACAACTCCTCCATCAAAAGTTTGATAAAATTTCATTAAAAAAACAAAAAAACGCAATTTTTTTGCGTTTTTTTATTGTTTTTAGTCTTCTTTTTTGTGTTTTTTGTTTTCTTCGGCTTCAAGTTCTGCCTTTGGAACAATCCTTCTTAAGTCGATTCTTCCTTTCTCATCAATCTTTATCACCTCAACCTCAACACTGTCACCAATCTTAACGACATCCTCCACTTTTTCAACTCTCTTGTTTGAAAGTTTTGAAATGTGAATCATGCCCTCTCTTCCTCCACCAAGGTCAACAAATGCACCAAAGTTCATTATTCTTGAAACTTTGCCATCATAGACATCGCCAACTTCAGGAACTTCAACGATTCCCAAAATGATTTCCTTTGCCTTTTGGCACATTGCAAGGTCTTGACCTGCGATGAACACAGAGCCGTCGTCATCAATGTCAATCTTGACGCCCGTTTGGTCAATAATCTTGTTGATTGTCTTTCCGCCAGAGCCAATGACATCTTTGATAAAGTCTGGGTTGATTTGCATCGTAATGATTTTTGGAGCATATTGAGAAATCTGTGGTCTTGGTTTGTCTATGCAATCAAGAAGTTTTTGCATGATGAACATCCTTCCAATCTTTGCTCTTTCAAGAGCCTCAGTGAGAATTGCTCTGTCAATGCCTTTGATTTTGATGTCCATTTGAATTGCTGTCACACCCTTTGCAGTTCCGGTGACTTTGAAGTCCATGTCGCCCAAGAAATCTTCCAAACCCTGAATATCTGAAAGAACAGCAACCCTGTTTGTCTTTTCGTCTTTGATAAGCCCCATTGCAATACCTGAAACTGGAGCGGAAATTGGCACACCGCCATCCATGAGAGCAAGTGTAGAGCCGCAAACGCTTGCCATTGAAGAAGAGCCGTTTGAAGACAAAACTTCGCTGACAATTCTGAGAGCATAAGGGAAGACATCTTCGCTTGGAATAACAGGTTCCAACGCTCTTTCAGCAAGAGCGCCGTGGCCAATCTCTCTTCTGCCTGTGCTTTTAATCATCTTTGCTTCGCCCGTTGCATAAGGTGGCATGTTGTAGTGATGAACATAACGATTTACTTCTTCATCATCCAAGCCCTCAAGTTTTTGAACATCGCTAAATGTTCCAAGAGTGAGTGCTGACAAAACCTGTGTTTCACCTCTTGTGAACACTGCCGAGCCGTGAACTCTTGGAAGAACACCAACTTCGCACCAGATAGGACGAATTTCATCAAGTTTTCTTCCGTCAGGACGGATGCCTTCATTGAGGATTTTTGCACGGACCTTTTCCTTCTTAACTTTGTAGAGCACATCGCCAATCTGTCTTTCCATCTCAGGGTATTTCTCTGCAAAATGTTCCAAAATTTGTGCCTGAGCCTCTTCCTCACGAGCCTCTCTTTCTTTTCTTACAAATGTGTCAAGGACATGGTCGTAGATTTTGTCGGCATATTCTCTGACATCCTTTTCCAAATCCTCTGGAATTGTGTAGTAAACAATCTTAGGGTTTACTGGACGGCCAATTTCTTCCTTGATTTTTTTGAGTTCTCTTACAATTTTCTTGATTTCTTCATGAGCAACCATAATTCCATTAAGGAAGATGTCCTCAGGAACTTCATTTGCACCGCCCTCAATCATAAGCACGGCCTCTTCAGTTCCGCTGACCGTGAGAGCAAGTTGGCTTTTTTCTCTTTCTTCGGCATTTGGGTTTATGATATATTTGCCGTCAACAAGCCCAACCGAAACGCTTCCCGTAGGCCCAAGAAATGGAATATCTGAAATTGAAAGCGCAAATGAAGAGCCAAGCATAGCAAGTGGCTCTGGGCTGACGTCTGGGTCTATTGAAAGTGCTGTTGCAACAACAACCACATCATTGAAAAATCCTTTTGGAAAGAGTGGACGAAGTGGTCTGTCAATAAGACGAGAAACCAAAATGGCCTTGTCAGAAGGCTTTCCTTCACGCTTCTTAAACCCACCAGGGATTTTTCCGACTGAATACATTTTTTCTTGATACTCAACAGACAGAGGGAAGAAATCTTGCCCTTCTTTTGCCTGTTCGCTCATGGTGACATTAACCATGACAACTGTGTCGCCTTGTCTTACAAGACAAGAACCGTTTGATTGACCGCAAAGTTTTCCTGTTTCAAAGGTGATGTCTTTGCCAGCCACATTGATAACATACTTTTTGTAATCCATAACAACTCCTGTAAATTATTTTATCACACAATACAAAATTTTCAAAACAAATGTCCGCAATAAAAAGAAAAAGGAGGCAGAAAAATCAAACCTCCTTCCTTTTATTATTTAACTTCTCTAATGTTTAAGTCTTTGATAAGTTTTCTGTAAGCCTCGATGTCTCTTTCTTTGAGGTATTGCAAAAATCCTTTGCGTTTACCAACAAGCATCATAAGTCCGCGACGAGAGTGGTTGTCCATCTTGTTTTTCTTGAGGTGTTCGGTCAAATGGTTTATTCTTTCGGTAAGAAGTGCCACCTGAACTTGAACAGAGCCGGTATCGTTTTCAGACTGCTTAAACTTAGAAATGATTTCGCTCTTAATTTGTTTATCCATAAAGTCCTCCAAAAAATTTTTTTAACACCAAAAGCAAAGCAAAGGGTTTTGAAGGCAACCGCAAAACTGTGCAAATGGTTTATCGACTTTGGCATTATAACACACCAAAGAAAAAAAGTAAAGCATTTTTCAAAAAATGTGCCTAGAAAAACGCTTTTTTCTTTTCAATCATCTCGTCAATGCGAGAGATATAATCTTCTATAAACTTGCAATTTGGCAATCTTTCAATTCGGTTTTCTAAGTTATAAACTCGCTTTGAAATTGCACCTGCCCCAAGTGCAATCACAGACGAAATGTCCTCCATGCTGTCAATGTTGAATATGCACACATTTTCATCTCTGAAATAACCTACATTTTCAAGCCCACCCGTTTGATGCTTTTGGCGATAGATATAATATGGCTGATAGCCATTTTCCAAAAGTGTCTTTTCGGCGTAGTCAATCATCTTGACAACATCCGCCTCATACTTAACCTCTTCGCCCCTGATTTGTGATGCGTTTTTCACGGACAAGGTGTGAACGGTTATGTTTTCTGGATACAACTCCAAAAGAGTGCTGATTGTCCTCTTGAAAATTCCAAATCTTTCACCCGTAAGCCCCGCAATGATGTCCATATTCACAACAAATCCAAATTCGAGGGCAAGTTTGTAGGCCTCAAACACCTGTGCGTTTGTGGTCTTTCTGCCAATCCTTTTCAGAGTGCTTTCACAAAATGTCTGCGGATTTATGCAAATTCGCGTGACGCCATATTTTTTCAGCACCTCAAGTTTTTCTTTTGTAATGGTGTCCACCCTTCCGCACTCAACTGTAAACTCGCTGACTGGATAGTTTATGTTTGCCAGCAGGCGTTCAAGTTGTTGCGGTGTCAAAATGGTTGGCGTGCCGCCGCCAATATAGATTGTTCTGACCATATAAGAGTTTTCCGCAATAATCTTTTTGACGGCGTCAAGTTCCTTTAACAAACAAGACAAATATTCCTCCACCTTGTTTGACACTCTTGCATATTCGCTTGAAATGAAGGAACAGTAGTTGCATCTGCTTGGGCAGATAGGAATATTGATGAAAAGGTCAATAAGTTTGTCATTTTTTATTATGCATTTTTGATTTTTAAGAATGTTGACCACAAGTTTTGCCTTGTCCGAAGAAACATGATAATCTCTCACCAAGACCTCAGAGATGAGGTGTGGCTTAATTTCTCCTCTTTCAATCAAATCTCTGGCAAACTTGGTTGGCCTTACGCCTGTAAGCGACCCCCAAGGCAAACTCTTTTTTGAAATTTTGCTTAAAACCTCATACAGATGGTTTTTAAAGTCGCGCTTCATGTGGCTTTTTCGCAAAAGTTCGGTTGTGTCCGGCAACGTGAAAGTCATGACATTTTCTTGAGCATTTGTGCCGCTTCCAACAACAATCGTGCTTGTCAAATTGTCTCCGTCAAGCACAAACGAGTGTTGCAATGAAAAAGACAAATCTTCTTCTGGATAGAAGAGATTTACAAGGTCCTGCATATCCTTTTCAAAATCGGCGTTGTCACAAGTAATCTTCATTATTCGCTCCTATAAACTTTCAACACATGCTTCAGGCTTGCAAAAGAATTTATTATGTTTTCAAGTTCGATCTTGTTTGAAATTGAAATGACAATCTCAAAGACAAGTTGGTCTTTTATTTCTTTGTATGCAAACCCTCTCAACTTTCCTTTCAAGGCTCTTGCCGTGGTGTTTATTGAATTTACAACAGAATTCAAATTGTCTGTCTCAATTTTTATCACGGCAACAAAGTCGTTTGTCAAATCGTCTTGCCACTGCGCCTTAATCAGCCTTTCTGGCTCTAGATATTTGATGTTTGCGCAGTTTGCTCTGTGAATTGTCACGCCTCGTCCTCTTGAGATATATCCTATTATATCATCTCCGGTGACCGGAGTGCAACACCCAGCATATCGAATCAGCATGCCGCTGTCGCCATCAATCAAAATGCCGTCTTTATTTTTCTTTACTGTGATGTGGTTTTCCTTTATCTCAAAAGGTTTGTCCTTGTTGTAGAGGTTGACAATCCTTCCGATGATGCTTCCAATGGCAAGGCTTCCCGCTCCAATTTCGGCATACAACACATCAAGGTCCTCAATCATCAGGCTCTTTGCAATTTCCAGCAGATATTTTTCCTTTATGTCCTTTGCAAAGTTCAAATTTTTGGCCTTTAAGGCTTGCTCCAACATGTTTCTTCCAATTTTGATGTTTTCTTCCTTCAACTCGGTCTTAAAAAATGCCTTTATCTTGCTTCTGGCGCTTGATGTTTTGACAAAATTCAGCCAATCTCTTGAAGGCCCTTTGCTGTTTTGATTTGTGATAATCTCAACAACATCGCCATTTGAAAGTTTGGTGTTTATTGGCACAATCTTGCCGTTTATTCTTCCGCCAACGCAGGTGTTTCCGATGTCTGAGTGAATTGCATATGCAAAGTCCACAACGCTTGCCCCAAGAGGAAACTCCAAAACCTTGCCCTTTGGCGTTTGAACAAAAATCGACTCGCCATAAAGGTCAACTTTCAATGTTGCCAAAAAGTCATCTGGTGAAAGGCTTTCTGCCGAATCCAACATCTGCCTAAACCATGTCAATTTTTTGTCAAATTCGTTTTGTTTTCTGCTCTTTTCTTTGTAAATCCAATGGGCAGCAATGCCATATTCGGCATGTTTGTGCATCTCAAAAGTTCTGATTTGAATTTCAAGCGGCCTGTCGTTGTCGGCAATGATTGTGGTGTGCAAACTTTGATAGCCATTTGGCTTTGGGTTTGCAATATAATCCTTAACCCTGCCCTGAATAGGTTTGTAGATTGCGTGAATCTTTCCAAACACAGCATAACAGTCTGCCACGGTCGGAACAAGCACCCTCATGGCAATCAGGTCATACACCTTTCCCAAAGTTATGTTTTTCTTTACGAGTTTTTTATACACGCTGTAAAAATGTTTTTGGCGAAACTGAATTTCTCCCTCAACTTCAAGTTCGTCCAAAATTTGTTGGAGTTTTCGTTTCGTGATTGCAATTTGCTTTTCATTTGCCTTGCTTTCCATAAGTGCATCCGCCTTGAACTGTGCAAACACATCTGGCTCCAGCAATTCAAAGCAGGTGTCCTCAAAATCATACTTAAACTTAACCAGCCCAAGTCTTTCTGCAAGTGGAGCAAAGATGTCTCTTATCATTTGGACAAAATTTTTGTCATCTTCCGACAAAGGAAGTTTTATGAGCTTGAGGTCATACAAAAGAGTTGCAAACTTAATGATGACAACCCTCATATCTTGACAAATTGCAACAAACATCCTTCTTATTTCTTCCGCTTCCCCACCCTTTGTCAAAGAGGAGACATCTCTTAAAATCTTAAAGGTTTCATACAGTTTCTTTTGATTTTTTGTCAGATTCTTTGACAACTCGTCGGCTTCAACAGGTTTGACCTTAAAATATTGAAACAAAATATATGCAACAAGCACTTCGTCCTGAATATGATATTCAATCATCGTCTCGATGACAACATAAAGCCTTGGAAGGGTCAAATCTTCCAAACGAACATCATCGATAAGTTTTCTCTCTTTTTCAGTAAGATTGAAATTTTCTTCTATTGTCTTTAATATTTTTTCTCTCATTTTGCTCCTAGTGTGTTTTTTATCAGTGAAAGTTTGTTGTAAAGTGCAGATGATGACAACTCTTTTTTCACATTTGGAACTTGCTGAATAATCAAGCCGTCAGTTTCAATTTCTTTGATAAGCCCAAGTTGTTTAAACACCAAATATGCAACATAAAAGGTGTCAAATCCAATTTTTCCTCTGTATTTGGAATAATAATCAATGATGGTGTTGCAGTGTGACATCTGCCTGCTTGTAAGCGTCTTGAAAACTCGGCCAAATGTCTCGCGCGAAAGGTCCAAAGAGTTGTATCTTTGATTATCAATGCTCTTGTCTAGTGGAAGCAGAATTTCCGCCTTTGAAACTTTTGAAATTTCGCTTAAAAATCCCTCATCCAACACAGGCATCAAAAAGACAATTCGGTTGAAATTTTTTGCCCACTCAACGCCCACCGGTGAAAGCAAAAGGCTGTTGTAGCCGGTGCACATCTTGTCACAAATGCCAATGTGATATATGTTGTCTTTTGAATATTCCCTAGAAAAATTGACAAAGTCGTATGCCGAATAGGTGACAAATGCCGTTCCAAACACCTCACTTTGAGTGCTTGCAACAAGTTTCAGTAAATCCGCCTTTGGATAGTAAGAAAATTTGCATCCGCTGTCGTCAAACAGCAGTTGTTGATATTGGAAAGGATATGTGAAAAAGTGTGCATTTTCAACAATAAAACTGCCCATATCAAAATCATCAACCACACCCTTTTTGCCTTCTCCCTGAATTTCAAATATGAAGTTTTTATATCTCGAAAATCTCAACCCGTTGCAATCTTTTACATAGTTAAAATATATCAGTTCAAGGTCATCAATCTTGATGTCGCAGTGAGTTGGGCTGTATTTTCTTGGAGTGATTTGAACGTTTTCGGCGCTAATCTTAAATTTTGGCCTTGGATTGTCGCAGCCAAATGGCTCAAGCAGTTGAAGTTCCTTCAAAAATCTCTCGGACAAATCTTCACTCTTAACTTCCATGTCATAATATTTGATTGGAATAAACACTTTGTCGCTGACATGCTCAAAAGCAAAGGCATTGACCCTGTTGCAAAACTCTTCATAATGTTCTCTCTTCAAGGTCAGCCCAGCTGCCATTGTGTGCCCGCCAAAAGTTTCCAAAATGTCTTGAAGAGAAGAGAGAAGTTCGTGAATGTTGATGTCATCAATGCTTCGCCCAGAGCCATGAAGGGTGTCGCCCACCTGCGCAAACAAAAACACCGGCCGGCCATATTCCTCCACAAGACGTGCACACGCAATG
>CANRLJ010000031.1 GCA_947631485.1 uncultured Clostridia bacterium
CACGGAACAATCCGTATGGCATTATTTGACCTCAACATCTTTAAAAGTAAGGAGGAACTTTCCATGACAGTAAAACCCATGCCGGAACGCTCCGCAGATGGCTTGGATGTGTAAAAAGGCTCTCTTGCCTTTTCGATGTCCTTGATGCCAACTCCCTTGTCAGTAACGGTGATTGTCACCAGGTTGTCCTCAAGTTCGCAGCGCAGGATGACATCACCCTTAACAGACGTTGGATAGGCGTGCACAACGCAATTTGTGACAGCCTCAGAGACTGCAGTTTTGATGTCAGTAATCTCATCCACAGATGGATTTAACTGCACACAAAAGGATGCAACACAAACGCGGGCAAAACCCTCATTGACAGAAAGTGCCTTAAAAGTGACTTCCATAAAATTTGAATATTTCATAAAAACTCCTTAAACAATCTTGGGCATGATGTCATACAGCCCTGTCATCTTAAAAATTTTTTCCGCGTGAGAGGAAGGATTTGCAATATAAATAGGAATTTCCTTTTCTCTCATCCTTTTGTATCTGCCAATCAAAACGCCAATGCCGGTGCTATCCATAAAAGTAAGTTCCGAAAGGTCGATGATGATTTTTTCAAAATTGGGTTTGTCAAAAATTTCGTCCAAGGTGATTCTTGTGTAAGAAGCGGAGTGTTCATCCAACTCCCCGCATAAAAGCACATAAAGACAATTATTGTGCACACGACTTTTAACTTGCATACATAACTCCTCCGCTTTTTGAGTGTAGCATAAGGATTTTGTTTGATTTTAAAAAGTTTTATCGAAAAAGGGCTAAATATGTAAAAACAAAAAAAGCGCCAAACAACCTTTTGCAATTTAAGAAGGATGCACAAATACAAGACGTAATACACAACATATGGTGTATTATGCAACATATCACACATTATAAAGCATGTATTATGTGCTCAAATCCTTTGCACAAAAAGACAAAAATATGATACAATATAATACAGGAATAAAGATATGGAAAAACAAAATGTGATAATAGACACCGACCCAGGTGTTGATGATGCAGTGGCAATTATGTATGCACTCACCTGCGACAATCTGAACATAAATTTGCTTTCTTCTGCTGGAGGAAACAGCCCGATAAAAAACATAACCGAAAACACTTTGCACATATTGGATTTGTTGGGCAAAGATGTGCCCGTTGTTCAAGGTGCAGCCACACCCCTAAAACGACCACCCGCCTATCCAACAGGTGCTCAAGGAAAGAGCGGCTTAGGCTCTACTTATGACTATGACAGAACGAAGTTGAAACACAAAACAATAAATGGCGAGTCTTGTGATGTCATCTACAAACAACTGAAAAAGAACAACTCTCCCACATCCATAGTCTCAATAGGCCCAATGACAAACATTGCAAAGATGATTTTGAAATATCCAGACTGCAAAAAGTATATAAAAGAGGTCATCTTTGAAAGCGGAACAAAAGAGAAGATATATGGCAAGCCATACAAGTCCTTCAACACCGGCTATGACCCTGAAGCAACCGAAACAGTGTTTAAAAGCGGCGTTCCCCTTGTGATGGTGCCAATGGAACTTGGACACATCGCCTATTTGGATCATGACGACATAAAACGCTTCAAAAAGACCAACAAAACAGGAAAGGCCTTTGCAAAGATGTTTAAAGGATATAGAGATTTTCACGTTGGAGATTTGGGTGCTGCCGTTCATGACACATGTGCAGTATATTATCTCACTCACCCAGAATACATTAAGACAGAAAAGGCCTTCATCGATGTCAAATACTACAAAACTGATGTTGACGACTATGGATATATTGATATAGATTTCAACAAAACCCCAAACGCCACAGTGTGCATAGATCTGGACATCGAGATGTTGAAATATGACATTTTTAAGGCCCTTGAAATGTATGAATAGGAAAATAGTTATAAAAACATAACCACAATAACAACAAAAAAAACGAGTCAGTTTGACTCGTTTTTATATTAGGCCATCCTTTCGCTTTCTGTGTTTAAATGTGGACTTAATATTGAAACATGGTGTTTGTCAAAGTAAGGTTTTGCCCCTTCTTTTGTAATTTGTCTTTTCATCACCTCTTCGCTGCCAAAAACTCGGAACAATTTTGTCCTCAGACTCTTCTTTTCCAATTGTATGTCATATTCTAGGACACCCCCGTTCTGCACCATTTCAGTGTATGCTTCTCGGCAATATTCTGGAAAAAGTTCAACCCTTCTCGTTGCCACCTTTATAGTTGCGTCAACAGGAGTTTTTCCTTGTTTCATACGCTCAATGTTCTCGTCGGCAGACTTTTCAATTTGGTTTCTTATCTGTTTAGGCAGCCCCTTCTGGCAGATTTGACGCAGTTTGATGTAAAATTCCGCATAACTTCTTTTTGCATCAGCCCCAACGCCCCTTGGGAAAATTCCATGAACAACATTGTTATACTCTTTATCAATAATCGACATAAACTCGGTCTCAGTTCTGTAGATGAGATACTCTCTCAGCGTCAAATCCTCACCCGTACTTGTATGCACTTTTTGTTTGTAGTTTGCTATTCTTTTAAACTCGTTTGAAATAAGGTCGGCACAGTATTCATCGATAGCCTCACCCCTTTCCAAGTTAAATGAAGAGTGCTGATATTCTGGCTCATCGCCATAGCCAATAAATGAGTTGACTTTTGCAACAAATGGGTTCATGTTTTCAGCACCCTCAAAGAGTTCTGGCTGTTCTTGATGGATTTGCTCCAAAATTGGAACAATTTTTTCAGCATTTCTGAAATTGGTGTAAACCAAAAATGTGTCGTTTCTGTCTGAGCCGTCTGTCCAAATTTTTGAATAAAGGTCAACCTTTTGTTGCTTACATCTTTGGGCAAGAAGTCCTGCCACCTGCAAAGCATTTTCTGGCTTCAAGTTTATATAAAGTCTGCATGTGGTTTTTCTTGATGAAAGCATAGGATTGAAGTGAATAAAATGTGGCTGAACATGACCATCCACGATTGGCTCGGAGTGCATTTGGCTCCACATAGGCCTCAGACCTGTGTTCTTAAATTTTTGGTCGTAGATTTTGAAAATGAAATCATAACATCTTTGTGGTGTCATATTTTCTGGCCTCAACTGTTTTGATGCTTTGATGGTGGCAACAGCAGCCTTGGTGGCAGGATAAGCAATCTTGCTTTCATCAACCATCATGATGCGTTCATACCAAATGTCATAAATTTGCTTTGAAAACTGCAAAAAGCCCTCCACAGATGCAGGCTCTGCTTTAGTTACCTTTGTTTTTGTAAGAATATCATAGCCATTGACACCACCCTTCATCCTGACTGGCAAAGCCTCTTTTAACACTTCAACAACGTCTCTTTGAGGTGTGACTCTCTTCAAAAATTTTGCTTTTGCTTCTTCTTCCAGCATACTTCCTCCCACTTATATTTTCATTATAACACATACTTTTATAAAAATCAATACAAAAAAAATACACTTGTGTGCCAAGTGTACTTTTTACGCAAAATCTTTTTCTTTTTATTACTTCAATTCAACAACAGCGCCGGCTTCTTTAAACTTAGCTTCAAGTTCTTTAGCTTCAGCAGCTGCAACATTTTCTTTAACCATCTTTGGAGCGCCATCAACGATTGCCTTTGCTTCTGAAAGTCCAAGGCCAGTTGCTTCTCTAACAACTTTGATGACAGCAATTTTGTTTGCTCCAACTTCCTTCAAGAATACGTTAAATTCAGATTTTTCTTCAGCGGCTTCTGCTGCAGCAGCACCAGCAACTGGAGCGGCAGCAACTGCAACTGGAGCGGCAGCGCTTACGCCAAATTCTTCTTCAAGAGCTTTTACAAGTTCTGAAACTTCAACAATAGTCAATTTTTTGATTTCTTCAACAAGATTTTTGATATCAGCCATTTTTAAATTCTCCTTTTATTTTTTACGCGATTTTTATTTTGTAGCTATAGCGTTCAAAGCAATAGCAAGCCCACGAGTTGGGGCAGACAGAACTCTGCACAAACTTGCAGCAGTGTTGTTCAAAGTTCCAAGCAGTTTTGCAATCAACTCTTCCTTTGATGGGAGTTTTGCAAGAGCTTCGATGTTTTGTGCATCAACAGTCGAACCGTTTAAAATTCCAAATTTGATAGCCATTTTATTGGTCTTTTTGATTGTGTCACAGATGATTTTTGCAGGTGCAACTTCATCATTATAACCAATAGCCACAGCGGTTGTTCCTTCAAAGTAATTTGTAGGACACTCGATACCAAGGTCAGAAAGTGCTTTCAACATCAAGCGGTTTTTATAGACTTTGTAGTCACAGCCCTGAACACGAAAAGCCTTGCGGAGTTCGGTGTCTTCAGCAACTGTAAGCCCACGATAATCTACAAAAGCAATGGTTTTTGCATTAGAGAATTTTTCTTTAATCTCTTCAACAAGTTGTTTTTTTGCTTCTAAATTAGCACTCATGTCTATACCTCCTTTATTAGATTTTGCGTTTTGTAAAAAAATCTCTGCACCACGGAAAAGGCACAGAGAAATATAATTCATTTAACTGGCTTTTCCTCGGCAAGCACACAAAAGTGTTTACGCTTACGCACTTGCGGTCTTTGGAAGATTTTTATTACTCGCTCATTATAGCATACGCTTGTTTTATTTGTCAACAAAATTTCAAAAATTTTTCAGTTTATGCGGTGAATTGGCTCCAAACGCTGTATATTTGTGAAGTGTCAGCCTTAACATCAACAGTGATGACATGGTAGTTTTTGTCATCAGACTGCTTTTGAGGTGATTTGCCCAAGATATAGAAAGTCACATGTGATGCTTTGGTTTGATTTATTGCCACAAAGACATATTTGTATGTCAAAGAGCCATCCCAATTTCCGCTTGAGCCATACTTAGACTTAAACACACTGCCATTTTGTCTTAAAAACTTTCTATCTGAGTCAAACTTAAGTTTTGCATAATATTCTGGTGCATTTTCCACCATGTCTGCAAGGTCATATGCGTTTTCATATTCTTCGTCGGTCACATTGCTGTCGCTCTTTGCCCCCAAAAGGTTTTCATCGATGGTGTAACTGAACAGGCTTCCACTGAAAATTGCGGACAAATAGGTGGTGTTAAATGATTCGTTATACTTTTTCAGGAACAAGTCAAATTTGTCCTTTCCCAAATCTTTGTCGTCAAATCTGCCAACAATGGATTCTCCATGATAGAGTTCCACTTCCGAAAACCCGCCAACTGCACATCTAGGTTTCAAACTCACAGGCACAACTGCCAAAACAATCAGACAGATTGCAAGTGCAAGAGCAATGCACAAGCCAGAAAACGTGACGATTTTACGCGTCTTTTTTTTCTTCAACAGTTTTTCCGTTTGAATCTGTGCATAAAGTTCGTCGTCTGTGAGTTTTTTCTCCTGCTCCTGATTTTCTGTTACGTTTTTTTCAACCTCAGTTTCTTCGCTTTTTTCCATTATTATTCCTCGCCGTTATCCTTTTTATCGTCATTTTTAGGTTCTTTCTTTGTTGTTGTTCTTTTTGGCTTCTCTGCCTTTGTTTCCTCTGCACCCTCTTTGTGCTTCTTTTCTGCAGGCTTTTCTGTTTTTTTCTCAACCTCTTCAGGCTTGCTTTCCTTCTGGTCAGCAAGTTCTTCGTTTAAGGATTTTTCAAACTCTGCAAACTCCTTTTTAAGATTGTCAAGTTCGTCCTCAGTGATTATTCCCATTTTTATGAAATTTTCACCTTCTGCAATCTTTTTCTTGAACATTTCAAGTTTTTGGAGTTTTTCCTTCTCGCTCTTCAATTTTTGCTCTTTTTCCTTCTGTTTTCTTTCCTTTTCTTCCATAAGAGCAACAATTTCTTCTGTCTTTTTGCCAGCAATAATCATGTCCACTTCTTCTTTGTATATTGTCTCTCTTGCAAGAAGAAGTTTTGCCATCTCATGCAAGATGTCAATGTTGTCAGACAGCACTTTCTTTGCGCGGTCATAATTTGTGTTTAATATTGTCATAATTTCATCATCGGCAATGCCGGCAAGTTTTTCCGAAAAGTCGTTTTTGGTTTGATAGTCTCTTCCGATAAACACCTGAGTTGATCCCCCAAGTGAAAGGAAGCCGACCTTTTTGCTCATGCCCCAGTCATACACCATTGCTCTGGCAATTTTGGTTGCGTGCTGAATATCTGAAGATGCTCCGCTTGTGATGTCTTTGAAAATCAACTCTTCAGCAACTCTTCCGCCCATTGACATTGCGATTGTGTCGCAAGCCTTGTTGTAAGACATTGTCATGTCGTCGTTTTCTGGTCTGCTCATAGTGTAGCCACCTGCAGAGCCACGAGGAATAATTGACACCTCTTGCACATCTTCGCAATATTTCATCTTCTTTGCAACGATGGTGTGTCCGGCCTCATGATAGGCTGTAAGTTTTCTTTCGTGTTCGGTCAGCAATCTGCTCTTCTTTTGAGGCCCCATAATAACCTTGTTTATGCCCTCAGTTATGTCTTCCATAATAATCTTAGGTCTGCCAGCACGAGCGGCAAGGATGGCCGCTTCATTTAACATGTTTTCGATGTCTGCGCCAGTGAAACCTGTTGTGATTCTTGCAAGAACATTGAAGTCAACACTTTCGTCAAGAGGTTTGTTTCTTGCGTGGATACGCAAAATGCCCTCTCTGCCTTTAACATCAGGGATATGAACATATATTTGTCTGTCAAAACGACCTGGACGCATAAGCGCTGGGTCAAGAACATCGCTTCTGTTTGTGGCAGCAAGCACAATGATGCCCTCGTTTGGCTCAAAGCCGTCCATCTCAACAAGAAGTTGGTTTAATGTTTGTTCTCTTTCGTCGTTTCCTCCTCCAAGACCAGCACCACGCTGACGGCCTACGGCATCAATTTCATCGATAAACACAATGCAAGGTTTGTTTTTCTTTGCCTGGTCAAACAAATCCCTCACACGCGATGCGCCCACGCCGACAAACATCTCAACAAAGTCTGAGCCGCTGATTGAAATAAATGGCACCTTGCTTTCGCCAGCAACCGCCCTTGCAAGCAGAGTTTTTCCTGTTCCTGGTTGGCCGACCAAAAGCACGCCCTTAGGAATTCTTGCGCCAAGGTCTGTGAATTTCTTTGGATTTTTCAAAAATTCAACAATTTCTTGAAGTTCTGCCTTTTCTTCGTCAAAGGTCATAGCACCACGATTTGCACTTGCAATCATGCGATAGAACATAAAGAATATGAAGATTGCAAAGCCAACATACAAAATAGGAACGATGATGTCCCAGATGTTTATGCCTGCTGGCCTTGTGTCAAAACCCGAAATGGTCTTTTCTGATAAGGCCTTTTTGCATGCAGCCTGCAAACTGTCATAGTCTGCTGAATAGACATATTCAAAATAGTAATCCGAATAGTTTGGAACTTGATTTAGTTTGTAATTTGAGTCGTCAATAATAATGTAGCCCTTGCCATCTCTAAAAACGACATAGTCTATTCCTATTTGTTTGCCGTCTTTGCCAAGGATATAACCTTGAGAAATTGACTGTTCTGCCTCACTAAGGTCAAGCCTTTCTCCGTTGTCAGAAAAATCAATAAAAGCAAAACACAAAAGAAGAACTGCCACAAGCAAGATGACGAGATACACCATTTTGAAGCCTTTGCGTTTTTTCTCTTCCATAAAAACTCCTTTATATATGCAACAATACTATGATATTTTATCATAAAGAAAAAAATAAAACAACAAAACAAACATATTTAAAAAAATTTTTATGTCTAATTTTTGCGTAAAGTTGTTTTATCTTGCAATAATATGGATATTTGCCTTAAAAACCATGTGGCTGAGATAGTTGTCGCGGTCGTCAAGTCTGTCCAAAAATTCGTCGAATTGTTTTTTGTTTCGGTTGTTGATGAAGGTATAAAAATCCGCCAAATCAACCTGATTTTCACGCATTATCTCAATTCCGTCTCTCATCACAGTCTTAACCTTTTTGATGATTGCCTCCTCAATGTCCTCAGTCAAAACATAAAGTTCGACATTTTCCTGAAAAATGCCGTTTTTGTCCTCAACTTCCGAAAGTTTCAGCGTTATCTTCAAGTCCAACGTGACGACAGGAACTCCATTTTGAAAGACCACATGATATTTCATATCTTTGCTGAAAATTTCAAAGGTCAGATTGCAGTTGTCAAACTGTTCGTTTGAAAAGTTTTTGATGTTGATAGAGCCGGTTTTAAAACTTCCCTTAACGATGTTCACTTTTTTCATGTCTTTGCCGGTCAGATAAGTCTTAATTTTTCCGTCCTTAAAGACGGCAGTGTCGCCCAAGTTTTTGATTTCTTCCGCCTTGCTTTCTTCTCCGCCTCCCTGACCCGCACCTGAGGATTGCCCATTTTGCCCGTCTGACATTGCCGAAACCCCCTCCTCTTTT
>CANRLJ010000032.1 GCA_947631485.1 uncultured Clostridia bacterium
TGAGATGATGACGATTGATTTGATATGTGTTGGAAACCTTAAAGAAAAGTTTTCACAGCAGGAGCAGGCGGAATATCTTAAAAGACTTTCTGCTTTTGCAAAGATAAACATCATAGAATTGAAGGAACAAAACATCCTTTCAAATCCCGCTTTGATTGTTGAAAAAGAAGGGGAGGAAATCATAAAAAATTTGGCAGGACACACGATTTTGTGTGACATTGGAGCAAAGCAATATTCAAGTGAGGAGTTTGCAAGCAAACTGTCCTCTTTGATGCAGACCAATTCTCATATATGTTTTGTTGTGGGCGGCAGTTATGGTGTTTCAAAACAGGTTGGGACTTTGTGCAAAGAAAAAATGTCATTTAGCAAAATGACATTTCCCCACAATTTATTCAGAATTATGTTGCTTGAGCAACTGTATCGCGCATTTACAATCTTAAATGGCAAAACCTATCACAAATAGTCTATTGTTTTGTCTTTGGGCGACCTCTTGTTTGACGCACTGGTCTTTGCGCATCTGGTGAAAGATATGCAGAAATTGTGTCACAAATCTCAAGAGGGAGTGTCAGGTCAAATCTGTCCGTTCTTCTGTATAAACCGTGAAAGACCCTCTTTCCGTTTGTTTCTTTTGAGTTTTGATACAAAAAGTTCCAATCCAAGTTTTCCATGAGGTCTGCTGCCTTTTTAGGCTCAAAGTCTGGGGTGTAGTCAATCAAAATTGGATTTCCGTCACCACACCCAAAGCAGATGCTGAAATAGCGTGGCTTGTATGGCATGCTGAAATCGTTTCCTCTTGGGAAATAACAATGTGACCAAGTCCACTTTGACTCGGTTTTAAAATAACCCTTCAAAAGTTCGCAAAGGCGATTGTTGTCTATGACTTCTTCTTTTCTTTCGTTTAATTCTGTTTTCATACTCTCTCCGTTTCCTCTATCTTAACATGAAAAGTGACTGTTGTCAATAGCAAAATTTTTTTATTTTTGTCAACAAAACGGTTGATTTTTTTGTTTATATATGATATTATTGTGAGGTCATTGAAGACAAATAGCACTCAAAAGAATTTCAACGCTGTTGCCTGAACGCTTACAAACCTTTGAAAATTATTGTCCAAATTTGAATTTGTTTTGTAAGCAAAAGATTTCAGTCTTGGGTTTTGTTGAACTTAAACTTTTGAGGAAGAAAACAAAAACAGGAGGTTATTTTTTTATGTCAGTTATTTCAATGAAACAATTATTGGAAGCAGGTGTTCACTTTGGTCACCAAACCAGAAAGTGGAACCCAAAGATGAAGGAATACATTTTCACAGCAAGAAATGATATTCACATCATCAATCTCGAACAGACATCAAGCCAAGTTGACAAGGCTTACACATTTGTTCGTGATGTTGCAGCAAGCGGCAAGAGTGTGCTGTTTGTTGGAACAAAAAAACAAGCACAAGAAGCAATCAAGGAAGAGGCAGAAAGATGCGGCATGTTTTATGTCAACACAAGATGGCTTGGTGGCACTCTTACAAACTTCAAGACCATCAGAAACAGAATTGAAAGATTAAACAAACTCAACCAAATGGAAAAGGTCGGAGAATTTGACCTTTTGCCAAAGAAGGAAGTTGCTTTGTTGAAACAAGAAAGAGACAAACTCGAAAAGAACCTTGGCGGAATCAAAGATATGAGAGAACTGCCTGGCGTGCTCTTTGTTGTTGACCCAAGCAATGAAAAGATTTGTGTTCATGAAGCAGGAATACTGAATATTCCAGTTGTCAGCCTTGTTGACACAAACTGCGACCCAACAGGTGTGACAGTTGTTATTCCTGGAAACGACGACGCAATCCGCTCTGTAAAACTTGTTGCAAGCGCAATTGCTGATGCAGTCATCGAGGCAAGAGAGGGTGTTTCTTTGAAGAAGGATGAAGAACCTGCAGAGGAAAATGTTGACCTTGAAAGCCTTTTGACACAAGCAAAGCCAAGCGTTGAGATGGCAGAAGCAGGCGAAGAAGTGAAGAAACAAACAAGAAAGCCAAAGAAAAAGCCAGAAGCAAAGAAGGAAGAAAAGACAGAAGATCAGCCACAAGTTGCTGAAGAACAACCAAAGGCTGAAAAAGTTGATGCAGAGGCAAAACCAAAAACAACAAGAAGAAAAACCACAAAGGTTTCAGAGTAGGAGGTTTGATATGAACTTTACAGCACAAGACGTAGCAAAACTTAGGGCACAAACAGGCGTTGGCATGATGGAGTGCAAAAAGGCGCTCACTGATGCAGACGGCGACTTTGAAAAGGCCATCGTTCTTTTAAGAGAAAGAGGGCTTAAGGCTGTTGATAAGAAACAAGGAAGAATTGCCTCTGAAGGACTTGTGTGGTCATACATCCATATGGGCGGCAGAATTGGCGTTCTTGTTGAAGTGAACTGCGAAACAGACTTTGTTGCAAAGAGCGAAGACTTCCAAACGCTTGTAAAGGACATTGCAATGCACATTGCTGCAGCAAACCCAAAATATGTTTCTGAAGCCGAAGTTGACCCAGCAGAACTTGAACAAGAAAAAGAAATCCTCAGAAAACAGGCTCTCAACGAGGGCAAGCCTGCAAACATTATTGAAAAGATGATTGAAGGCAGAATCAAAAAGTTTTATGAAGATGTTTGCTTGTTGAATCAACATTTTGTTAAAGACCAAGACAAGACAGTCAAAGACCTTTTGACTGAGGCAACCCTTAAGATTGGAGAAAAGATTTCCATCAGAAGATTTACACGTTATGAACTTGGCGAAGGACTTGAAAAGAGAGTTGACAACTTGGCTGAAGAAGTTGCAAAAATGTCAAAAAACTAAAAAAATCACAAAAAAATGAAAAACAGCCTATTTTTGGCTGTTTTTTTTGTTACTTTTGTTGACTATTTAATATATATTCAACTATAATGATAACGATTGAAGAATTATTCAACTGTTTTGGAGGACTTATGACCAAGTGTAAATGCACAAATTGTGACTGCAACATAATTCACAAGAAAGATGTTGAAAGTGTCAAACAGAAGATGCTTGATGATGAAATCTTGCTTTTGACGGCAGATTTTTATAAGGCACTTTCTGACAGCACAAGAATAAAGATTATAAACGCTCTTGATGAGGCGGAACTTTGTGTTTGTGACATTTCCGCTCTTTTAAATATGACAAAATCCGCTGTTTCGCATCAACTTCAAAATCTTAAAGAGATGGATTTAATCAAAAGTCGCAGGCAGGGGAAAGAGGTTTTTTATTCGCTTGCAGACGAGCATGTCAGACAAGTGTTTGAAATCAGTTTGGAGCATGTTTTGGAGGAACTAAATGAAAAAACAAGTGAAAATTGAGGGGCTTGATTGCCCAAACTGCGCCAGAAATCTTGCAAGCGAAATAAACAAGATTGACGGAGTGCAAAATGCCGATATAAACTTTGTGAAAAGCACGCTGAGTTTTGAAAGCGACAACATTGAAAAGGCACTTGAAGAAATTGTCTCGTTGACAAAAGAACTTGAGCCTCAGGCAAAGATTGTTGACAAACAAAAAGAGCAGAGAAACAAGTTGTTTTTGATTTGCGACATTTCTTTTCTGTTTTTGGGCATAGCACTTGGTTTTATTCTTTTCTTTGTTAAGATGCCACTTGCACTTTATTGGTCGCTTTATGTTGTCAGTGCGTTGCTTTTGGGTTGGAAGACATACTTAAAAGCCATCAGGCTTCTGTTTAGGAGAATAATAAATGAAAACCTTTTGATTACCATATCTGTGATTGGTGCAACATTTGTCAGCGAGCACATGGAAGGCTTGATGGTCATCGCTCTTTATTCCATCGGCAAAATCTTTGAGAGTTTGGCTGTAAACCGCTCTCGAAAGAGCATAGAACAACTTGCAAGGATGCAGCCAGAGTATGCAAATCTTTTGGTTGGGGGCGAGGAAGTCAGAGTTAGCCCAGAAGAGGTGTCTGTTGGAAACAAGATTGTGGTTAAACCGGGGGAGAAAGTGCCTCTTGACGGAAAGATTGTCAAAGGCTCGGCTTCATTAAATCTTCAAAGTCTGACGGGCGAAAGCGTGCCTGTTTTAAAGAAAAAAGGGGATGAAATCCTTTCTGGAAGCATTGTGCTTGATGGAGAACTTGTCATCTCCGTTTCAAGTGCATATGAGGACAGCACGATAAGCAAAATTATGAATTTGGTGGAAAACGCCTCAGAAAACAAATCCAAGACGGAGACATTTATATCAAAAATAACGCGCTGGTACACTCTTGGCGTTGTGGTTTTGGCGGTGCTTGTTTGGGGCATTGTTTGGGCTGTTAGCAGAAACTTTAATGACGCCATATATCGCGGCTTGATTTTCTTGGTGGTGTCCTGCCCTTGTGCCTTTGCAATTTCTGTTCCACTTTCATATTTTTCTGGCCTTGGAAACGCATCAAAAAATGGAATTTTGATTAAGGGCTCAAACTTTTTGGACGCTTGTGCCGGAATTGATATGGTGGCGTTTGACAAGACCGGAACATTGACCACCGGCGAGTTTAAAATCGAAAAAATAACTGCTCTTAAAGGCAAGACTGAAGATGAAGTTTTGTTTTTGTCTGCCATAGGCGAAAAGACATCAATCCATCCTCTTGCAAAGGCGATTGTCTCTGCCTGCCAAAAGAGGATTCCAAAGGCAAAGGAAGCAAAAGAAATCATCGGAAAGGGTGTGGCATTTGAATATAAAAACAAAAAATATTTTGTGGGCAGAAAGAGCAAAGAACTGAAAAACACTGCTGTAGAACTGTATGAAAACGATGTGAAAGTGGGGCAGATTGACCTTGTTGACACCATCAAAGACTCCGCTGTTGTTGCCTGCCAAAGTTTGAAGCAGATTGGTGTTAAAACGGTGCTGCTTTCTGGAGATAATCAAGAAAGCGTGCAAAGTGTGGCAAAAAATCTTGGGCTTGATGAAGCGTATTCAAAACTCTTGCCACAAGACAAATTTGATTTCATTGAAAAAGCAAAGGCGGAAAAGAGGCATGTTGGATATGTGGGCGATGGAATTAACGATGCCCCATCGCTGACCCTTGCAAATGTTGGTTTTTCCATGGGGATAAACGGAAGCCCAGCCAGCATTGAGGCAAGTGATGTTGTGCTTGTTGACGACAATCCAAGCAAGATTTACACATCGATAAAGATTTCTCGTTTCACAAGAAAAATTGTTTGGGAAAACATAATTCTCTCAGCCATTGTGAAGGTTGTTTTTCTCAGCCTTGGCGCTGCTGGAATCACAGGCATGCTTTCTGCTGTGTTTGCAGATGTTGGGGTGACTGTGCTTGCAATTTTAAATTCTATTCGCGCTTTGCATTATAAAGCTAAATAATCAAAACGGCATCACGCCGTTTTTTCTTTGCGATTTTGTGTGCAAAAGTCTGTTTTTTTATGTTATAGTTAAGTTAATTGATATTAAGGAGTTTTTATGAACGAATTTGTAGATGAAGTGTATGCAACGCTTAAAGAAGATTTGGAAAAAGCATATTCACATCAGCAAGGTGAATATCTTGTTATTAGGGCAGGCAGGGCAAATCCTCACATTTTGGACAAAATCACCGTTGATTATTATGGAGTTCCAACTCCAATCGTCCAAATGAGCACAGTGACTGTTTCTGAGGCAAGAATACTAAACATCAATGTTTGGGATGCCTCACAAATCAAAAATGTTGAAAAGGCAATTTCTGCATCGGACATCGGACTGACTCCAAACAACGACGGAAAGACAATCCGACTTGTTTTTCCTATGTTGACGGAAGAACGCAGAAAAGAAATTGTCAAACAAGTGCGTAAGATTTGTGAAGAAACAAAAATCGCCATGAGAAATGTCAGACGTGATGCCATGGACATGCTTAAAGACATGAAAAAAGAGGGGTCGCTTTCTGAGGACGAATTTGACACCTGCGAAAAAGAAGTTCAAAAGATTGTTGACAAATACACCGATCAGGCAGAATCGCTTGCAGATGAAAAAGAAAATGAGGTTTTGAAAGTCTAATTTGAAAGGTGACTATGTTTAATGTAAAAAAGTTGACAACACTTCCCACACACATCGCGTTTATTATGGATGGAAATCGTAGATGGGCTGTGGAAAGAGGTCTAAACAAGATGCTTGGACACAGACAGGGTGCTGTGGCACTTAAAAATCTAATTCTTGACTTGTATGAAATCAAGGACATAAAATATGCATCCTTTTTTGCGTTTTCGACAGAAAATTGGAAGAGAAGCGAAGAAGAGATTGACTATTTGTTTGATGTGGTGTATGATTTTGTTGATGAAACGGAAAAATTGTTTGAGAACAAAGACATAAAACTTGTCTGTATGGGAGATTTAAGCAAGTTTCCTCAAAAACTGCAAGACATCATGCACCGCGCAATGGAAAAGACCAAAAACAACAGCGGACTTGTGGTGAACATGGCAATGAATTATGGGGGCAGAGACGACATTGTTTGTGCCGTGAACAAAATCTTGCAGGAAGGAAAGGATGTTTCAGTGCAGACGATTTCAAGCCACTTGTATTCCGCTCCATCTCCGGACATCGACCTTTTGATAAGAACCAGCGGAGAAATGCGTGTCTCAAACTTTATGCTTTTTCAAATGGCCTACAGCGAACTTTATTTTACAAAGACCTATTGGCCGGATTTTGATAAGAAACAACTTTATAAAGCACTTAAGGAGTTTTCTAAAAGAAACAGAAGATTTGGAGGAAAATAATGAAAAAAAGAGTTTATTCTTCGATAGCAGTTGTGATTACTTTGGCATTGCTCTTTGTCCTAAAGATTTTTGTCAGCGACTACTTTTTTGATGTTTTGTTTGCCACTTTGTCTTGCTTGGCTGCGTTTGAAATGTCAAAAATGTTGACAAAGATGGGCAGGTTCAACTTTGTTTATGTAGAAATTCTCTTTCCTGTGCTGATGTTTGCAGCAAATTTGCTTGGGGCTCACTTTGCAGCATTGTATGGCGACTTTTGGTGGATTTTATACACCTTTTTGATTGATGTTGGGCTTATGATTTTTGTTTCTGCTTGCCTGTTTTTGTATCAACTGATATTCAGGAAAAAAACTTTAAACGAAATTGAGGTGCGCGACATAAAAAACATCTCAGTCGTAAGATTTGCCTTCAAAAAAACAATAAATTCTCTTATCGGCTTTGCCTATCCTGCATTTTTCTTCTTGTTCTTCGTCTTTTTAAACCACTTCAATGTGTTGCCTTTAAGAAAACTTGACGGGCTGACAAGCAACTTCTCTGTGTTCATCTTGCTTACTGCACTTTTGATTCCTATTTTCACCGACACGTTTGCAATGCTTACAGGCTCTTTGATTGGCGGCAAAAAACTCTGTCCAAAAATAAGCCCAAACAAGACGATTGCAGGTGCTGTTGGTGGCGTTGTTTGGTGCGTTTTGTTTTCAACATGTTTCTATCTGATTTGCGGCTGCATCGAAAGTTTTGAGCCACTTATGAAGATCTTGCCTATTTGGCTGTATTTGATTATTGTCTTTATTGGCTCAATCGTTGCACAACTTGGCGACATCTTTGAAAGTTTCATCAAGCGTCGTGCAGGGGTGAAAGACAGTGGCAAGTTTTTGCCTGGGCAAGGCGGCTGCATGGACAGAATAGACAGCCACACACTTGTTGCACCATACATCTTGATTGCGTTTTTGATTTTTGCCATCTAAACAAATGACCAACACTGATTTTTAAGGATTTTTATGATTGTTCTTTACATTTTGCTTGCCATGGTTGTCTTGCTTTTTATGGTGCTTATCCATGAATTTGGACACTATGTTGTGGGCAAACTCCTAAAATTTAAGATTACAGAATTTTCTATCGGTTTTGGCTTTCCAATTTTCAGCAAAACAAGCAAAAAGACCGGAGAAAAGTTTTCTTTGCGCATCTTTCCTTTGGGAGGATATTGCTCTTTTTATGGCGAAGATGACGAAGGGGCGGACAAATCGCCAGAGGCCTTTAACAATCAAAAACCTTGGAAACGAATTTTGGTCTTTTTTGCTGGTGTGACATTTAATTTCATCACGGCAATAATTTTTTCTTGGATTTTGCTTTGCACAACGGGTTATGATGTCAAGGAGATTGCCTCTTTTGACAGAGTTTCCTATGCAAACCCATATGAAGTCGGGGATGTTGTCACACATGTAAACGGAAAAAAGGTTGATTTTGCCTTTGGCGAAAACTTTGTTACTATGGTCAATGAAGAAAAGGCAAAGGCTCAAAAAATCTATGAGGACTATTATGAGGCACATCTTGAAGAACAGGAAGACCCTTTTGAGGGGCTTGAAAAAGAGTCTTTCAAGATGACCGTCAGAAGAGGTGGCAAGACTATCACATATGAGGTTGTGCTTTATCCAGACACAATCACAGA
>CANRLJ010000033.1 GCA_947631485.1 uncultured Clostridia bacterium
CGCCGCAGTATTTTTTGCACAAGTCCGCAAAACTGTCTGTGGTTGAAAATTCCAGACAAGGGCTTGTCAAGCCTATGCGAGTGCTGACCATTGGCACGCCGTCAATCACACAGCGAGTGTCCGCTTCTGGCTTGAACAAAAACACTTTAAAACCCTTGGTGATGTAGTTGAATCTGCACATCAGTGCCTGGGCGGTTTTTGAAGAGCCCATCGCACCATATTTAAAATATAACTTACTCATATTTGCCTCACCTTATTTTAATAAAGCACCAAACTTTTGTCAAACAAAAATGAAAAACAAATTCAAGAGGCAAAATTTGTTAAAAAACGCACAATTTATTGCGATTTTTTGCAAAAATATGTCAAAAAAGTTTGAATTTGCTTTGTAAATGCAAATTTTATGTTTTATTATAATATTGTGGAGGAGCCCATGAACACTTTTGTTGCAGATATTTCAAAAAAGAAAAACGCCTCGCCATATTTGTATGGTTTGTTTTTTGAGGACATAAATCACGCCATGGACGGAGGACTTAATGCCGATTTGATACAAAATGGCTCTTTCAGTTTTTGTTATTTTAATTACAGTTCAATCGAAGTTCAGCGTGTGTATGACAACTTGCGCTTTTGGTTTTGTGAGCCACAAAAATATTTTTCCATAACTGATGAAAAACCACTTCACGAAAACAAACCTTTTTCTTTGAAGTTGGAACTTAAAAATGATGATGGCGATGCGATAATAAAAAACTTTGGTTATGAGATTTATGAAAATCAGAATTGGATGTATTTGCCAACAAACAAGTTTTCGTGCAGTTTCAATTTTTGTTCAAACGCAAATTTTGAAGTTGAGTGCTTTTTCGAATATGAAAATGGAACGCGCAGCAAGGGCGAAACCTTTGAGTTAAAGCCAAACAAAACCTACAAAAAGCAAACACTCAGCCTTTCAGGAAGAAAGGGCAGTTATGCACATTTGGTCTTTGTTGTGAAAGGAAAGGGAAAGATTTATTTTTCAAACTTTTCGCTTATTCCGGCAAATTATTTCAAGTCCACAAAAAATTCCTATAAATATGCGAAATTAAATGCAAGTTTGGTGAAGAGTTTGGATATGGGCGCAAAGTTTCTTCGTTTTCCTGGGGGCTGCCTTGTGGAAGGCGATATCTCCACTGACCATTTGTTTGAGTGGGAAAAGACGATTGGTCCAGCAGAGGCACGTGGACACAAGCCAAGCGTTTGGAACTATTTGCAGTCAAACGAAGTGGGTTTCTTTGAATATTTGTGCTTGTGTGAAGATTTGAAGTTGGCGCCTGTTCCTGTGCACCATGTGGGGTTGATTTGCCAAATCAGAACAGAAGTTTTCAGGCATCAAGGATATATTGCATATGAGCCAGAAAGTGCGATTTTCAAAGAAAAGGTTGTGGACAGCGTTGCTCACTTGATTTATTTTGCAAAGGGTTCAACAACTTCAAAAGATAAAACAGAGCGCGAGTGGGCAAACAAAAGAAAAGAGATGGGGCACCAAAGGCCTTTCAAACTTTCGATGATTGCCCTTGGAAACGAAAATTGGGATAAGATATATTTTCGAAATTTTGAGGCGTGCTATCAGGCGTTGAAAAGTTATAAATATTGCGGAAAGAGCACGGACATATTAAAACTTTTCGGAATTCAAATTCTCTCTTCAAGCGGCGTGGACATAAACCCACAAGACACAAACCCTTCTTGGAAATACATAACAAAAAATCACCAAGAGTTGATTGTGGATGAACATGTGTATAACACGCCAGAGTGGTTTATCGACAATTTCTATCGCTATGACTATTACAACCCAAACACCTCAAAGGTCTTCATGGGCGAATATGCCTGCCATACTCAGGCGGATGGCAAGGGCTTGCTTGGAGGAAAAAACACCTTCAAGTCCGCACTTGCCGAGGCGGTGTTTATGTGTGGCATGGAAAACAATCCAGACATCGTGAAGATGAGTTGCTATGCCCCACTGTTCTGCAAAAGAAGTCAGGCAAATTGGGACCCAGACCTCATCTACTTTGACAAGGACGAAGTGTTTTTCACTCCAAACTATCACACACAGGCACTGTTCATGCAAAACTATGGAAAGTATGCCATCAAATTGGACACCGAAAGAAACACAAAAAACACCGGGCAATTTGTTTTAAAGACAAATAAAAATCAGTTGAGGGAAATAAGATTCGCCAAACTTGATGGACAGGAAGTTGATGTTGAGTTAAACGAAGAACACGAAAGTTTGAAGGAACTTGAAAACTTTTGCGTATCGGCATGCTTTAAGGAAGTGAAAGACAACTTTGGCTTTGTGTTTGGCAAAAAAGAGGGCTTTGGATTTTATATAAATTACAATTTCACAGACAAGCATTTGTATTATGAAAAATTGGTCAACGGCAAAAGGATGACCCTTGAAGATTTGGGAAAGACAGAATTTGACAAAGGCATAAAGATTGTGTTTACAAATGAGGAAATTGCAATCTATAAACTTGACGATGGCAAGGAGAAAGAGGTTGCAAGAAAACACATTTGGAAGACAAACACAAAAGTGTTCACCAGCATGACTTATGATGACAAAAAAGTGTATGTCAAGGTGATAAACATAAACAAGGTTGAAGAGGCGGTGAACATCGTCTTGCCGGAGGCTCTGATAAAGAAAGTCAACGGAAAACTGACCACGCTGACCGCCGATGCAAACGATGAACTTAAATGCCAGAAAACACAAGAGGAGATAAAGTCCACAAACCTCACCTTGAAGCCATATTCAATCAACGTGCTGACATTGAAGAGATAGAAAAAACCACACCAATGTGTGGTTTTTTTATTTGCCTTATTTATTGAACATCTTCTTCGACACTTTGGTTTACTGTATAGAACTTTGCGTCAACAGTTTCGCCAAGGCCTTTAAGATAGTTTTTAACGCTTGTGTATTGGTCGAAGTCTGTGCCGGCTCTTGGGCCATTTGCTTCTTTGAGGTTGTAAACAGACACCTTAATCTTTCCTTCTTCTCCATCTGAGGTGACTGAGTCGAGCAGCAATTTGAGGTCTTCTTCGCCAGCCTCATGTTCGTTTCTGTCTGCATACCAGTTTGCTCTAATCAAAATCGCAGAGCCATCAGCACTTGTTGGGCCGTTGTCCTTTTTGGCTTCTTCAACAGAAAGTTTTTGAGCACCAGCGTCTGCAGTCGTTTCCAGAACGGTGCTTGCAAGATTTATTGTTCCAAGAAGGGCATGAACAGGAACTTTTCCAACAACTTTGCTGTTGTTTATTGAAAGGTTGGTGTTTGCTGCAAGATATATTGCTGTGTTTTCGCTTTTGATTTCGCTTTGGTTTTCAATCACAACTTTTTGCCCCTTTCCACCAAGAGTGTTGTTTGTGGCAATAGTTTGATTTTTTGTGGTGATCTTTGAGTTGCTTATTGTCACACTTGAGCCATCAAAAACTCCAACTCCTGCGCCAGTGTTGTTTGTGGCTTCAACTTTGTTTAAAGTCAAATGCGAGCCCCCTGCAACATTAAGCGTGAGTGCTGTGGAGTTGCTCTCGATTTTTCCGTTGCGCAAAGTGACAACTGCTTTGTTGGTCTTGAGGGTTCCCTTTCTTCCAGTTCAACGTCCTCTGTCAGTTTGATTTTTGCCGACTTACTTTGAATAAGGTTGGCAAAGTTTGCATCTGTGGCAGCCTTCCAGTCATCCTTCTGCTCGCCGCATCCAGCAAGGGCAACGCATCCAACTGTTGCAACAGCAAGACATGCCAAGCCCGCAAATAGTTTTTTCTTGTTCATAAATACCTCCAATTTATAGTTATGATAGCACACCAAACTTTGCCAGTCAAATTTTTTTTAAACAAAAAAAATAATTTTTTCAAAACTTTGTCGAAAGAAAACAAAAGATATTTTGAATACATATTTTATATATAGGGAGTATATAAAATGAAAACAAAACCTAATAAGTGCAAATACATAGAGGGCGACCAGTCGGCGTTAAAGGCCTTTGCATTGAGAGTCTTTGGGCAGATTCACGAAGCCAAAACACACGAGAAAAAGGAAGAGAGGCCTATATATCAAGAGGCTTAATCTTCTCCCAAGGATATTCTGAGTGCCCAAAGTGGCCATAACATGCCGTCTGTTTGTAGATTGGACGCAACAAGTCCAACTCTTTTATTATGTTGTCTGGAGAAAAATCAAAATTCTGTGAGACAATCTCATACAGCTTTTTCATTGGCACACTGTTTGTGCCAAAGGTCTCCAAGTTGATTGAGAGAGGTCGGTCAAGCCCTATTCCATATGACACCTCAACCTCACATCGCTCGCACAGACCTGCTGACACAAGATTTTTTGCAACAAACCTTGCATAATAAGCGCCAGACCTGTCCACCTTTGTTGCGTTTTTGCTTGAAAAGCAGCCGCCTCCAACTCTTCCGACGCCGCCATAGGTGTCAACAACAATCTTTCTGCCAACCGTTCCGCTGTCACCAAAACTGCCCCAAATGACAAACCTTCCACTTGGATTGATGATAAACTTGATTGGCCTTTTAACAAAGTCTTTGTATTCTTCCAAAACAGGAAGCAGGACTCCATCTTTTATCTTTCTGTCAACTTGCTTGCAGTTTGGGCTGTGACTGACAGAGATGAGGATTGTGTCAATGCAGCTTGGGCGGTCGTCATCATATTCCACAGAAACCTGACACTTTGCATCAGCAAAAAAGTTGGAAGAGCGCCTTCTGAACGCCTCATATTGTTTCATTATTTTGTGTGCCAAAAGTATTGGAAGCGGCATAAACTCTTTTGTCTCGTTTGTGGCATAGCCAAAGACGATGCCCTGGTCGTTTGCACACAACTTTTCTTTTACAACTGCCTGATGGATGTCTGGCGACTGCACAGAAATCTCTTTAATTATTGAAAAAGGGGTTTCATATCCTATATCACGCAAGATGTCTTGCGCAATCTTGTCATAATCTATCCTTGCCGTTGTTGAGGCTTCGCCATAGATGAACAATTTGTCATTTTTAATCGAGCACTCAACTGCCATCTGGGCGTTTTTGTCCTGCCTCAGTGCCTCATCAAGAAAGGCGTCGGCAATCGTGTCGCAGGTTTTGTCTGGGTGGCCAATGTTCACGCTTTCACTCGTCAAAATTCTTTTCATAATCCTCTCCTTTAAACCATACAAAAAGACCTGCCAGAACGACAGGTCTTTGCTTTTGATATTGCCCATCGTTTCAAGCATTAGCACCTTGGCAAATGCACCAGGTTGCTGTGTGGTCGTCGGGCTTGTCCCTCGCACACTCTATATGGTGAGATATTTATACCACACACATACCAGTCTTGTCAACAAAATTTAATAAACTTAAAACAAAATGCTTCAAAAAGTTTGCTTTTTTCATTTAGTTTGTTTTATTATTTAGACGAGGAGAAAAATATGAAGAAATTTTTTAAAGAATTTAAGGCATTTATAAGCCGCGGAAATATTCTGGACATGGCTGTCGGCGTCATCATAGGTGGTGCGTTTTCTGCAATAGTAACTGCCTTCACAAACAAAATCATCATGCCAATCGTAAACTTCATCCTGATGTTGATTGGCGGCGGAAATGGGCTTGAATCCGCATACACATTTTTAAAGAAGGTTTATGTCGTTGCAGAAGATGGAACTTTCACCGATGTTATTGACCTGACAAAGAGCATATACATAGATTGGGGCGCATTTATAACAGCAATTTTGGACTTCTTGATCATCGCGCTGACATTGTTTATAATTTTGAAAGTTGCCATGAACGCAAGAGGATATTTGAAAAAGGCAGTAAGCGAAAACCCAACTCGTGAAGAAAGAAAGCAACTCAAAGCAGAAGGGGTTGATATGAAAGACCACAAGGCAGTTGTTCAGGCGACAGCCCAACTTCGCGAAAAGAACAAGCCAGCACCAGAGCCTCCAAAACCAACTCAAGAAGAATTGCTTACAGGAATTTTGGAAGAACTGAAAAAGCAAAACGAAAAACCAGAAGCAGAAAAACCAAAGAAAACAACAAAAGCAAAATAAGGGTCGTGAAAACGACTCTTTTTTGTTGCAAAAAAACCTGTCGGCACAGGATGGGGTCAACATATTGTGGCACAAAAGCCGTGAAAAAGAATTCGCAAAATGTCCAAATTTGAGTTTTACGCACAGATTTTGACCTTTGCGAATTTTGTCTTTTTGTTATAAATTTATAACATGATTTCATTGCGATGGGACATAAAAAGAGGCAAAAAATTTTTCAAAAAATTTTACAAAACAAAAATCTCAAAAAAAGTAAAAAATACTATATCTAGTGATTTTTTGTTGACAAAAACACTATATATATTGTAAAATTGACTTTGAATAAAACTTTTTTGGAGGTGTAAAACATGCAAGTAATCAAAAGAAACGGAACATTTGTGGCGTATGACCCATCAAAGATCAGAAAAGCCATTGAGGCCGCAAATAAAGAGGTCAAACCAAAGGAAAGAGCAACAAAGGAAGAAATCAAGGACATCTTGACATACATCGAGGGTCTTGGCGAAGAGAGATTGCGTGTTGAAGAAATTCAGGACATCATTGAAGAGAAGTTGATGGAGTTTCAACACTTTGTCCTTGCAAAGAAGTATATAATCTACAGATACAAGCGTGCACTTGTAAGAAAGTCAAACACAACCGACCTTGCCATAAAAGAACTCATTGACGGCGAAAACGAATATTGGAACACAGAAAACTCAAACAAAAACGCAAGAGTTGTCACAACTCAGCGTGACTATATTGCTGGCATAACAAGCACAGACATAACAAGAAGATTTCTGCTTCCAGAGGACATTGTTGCCGCACATGATGCAGGCATAATTCACTTCCATGATGCAGACTATTTTGCTCAAAACGCACTTCACAACTGCGACCTCATCAATCTTGAGGACATGTTGCAAAACGGAACAAACATAAACGGTGTTATGATTGAAAAGCCACACAGATTTTTGACTGCAATGACTATTGCCACCCAACTTATCACTGCGGTTTCTTCAAGTCAGTATGGTGGAGCAACAATAACAATGACACACCTTGCTCCTTTTGTAAGAGAAAGTTATAAAAGATATTTGAAGAGATATGAAGGAAGGGGGCTGACACAAAAGCAGATTGAGCAGTTTGCAAAAGAAGATTTGCAGAAGGAAATAACCGACGGCGTGCAGACCTTCCAATATCAAATAAACTCCATGACCACAACAAATGGACAAGCACCATTTTTGAGCGTCTGCCTGTATCTTGGCGAAACAGACGAATACAAAGACGAACTTGCCATGGTCATCGAAGAGGTCTTGAAGCAAAGGATTCAGGGCATGAAAAACGAAAAAGGCGTGTATATCACACCTGCCTTTCCAAAACTTTTGTATGTTCTTGAAGAGGACAACATCCACGAGGGCAGCAAATATTATTATCTTACAAAACTTGCTGCAGAGTGCAGTGCAAAGAGGATGGTTCCTGACTACATTTCAGAAAAGGTTATGAAACAACTGAAGATAGACAAAAACGGAAACGGACAGTGCTATCCTTGCATGGGTTGCCGTTCGTTCCTCACCCCATATGTTGACGAAAACGGAAAGCCAAAATACTACGGAAGATTCAATCAGGGCGTTGTGACAATAAACCTTGTTGATGTTGCTTTGTCCTCCGACAAAGACATGCAAAAATTCTGGAAGATATTTGACGAAAGACTGGAACTTTGTCACCGTGCTTTGCAAATAAGACACAAACGTCTCAGCAATGCAACAAGCGATGTTGCGCCAATTCTTTGGCAACATGGCGCATTGGCAAGACTCAAAAAGGGCGAAAGCATCCACGAACTTTTGCACAACGGCTACTCCACAATTTCGCTGGGCTATGCAGGGCTTTATGAGTGCGTAAAATACATGACAGGAAAGAGCCACACAGACGGAGCAGA
>CANRLJ010000034.1 GCA_947631485.1 uncultured Clostridia bacterium
GTCGTTTCAGACTCTTCCACCTCTTGGTTGTTTTTTGAAACTCTGTCCCACAACTTTTGGAAAAATGATTGTTTTGTTGTTGTTTGTGTTTGAGGCTTTGGATTCACCTTAAACAGCCACTCTTTGAAGTAAAACAGTGCCACGATGATTGCGATTGAACACATCAGCAAAGTGATGAGAGTTGTCAGCACAGGGAAGGTGTAGGATGTCACATAGAAAAATCTTCCAAGTCCAGAAAGGGCGGAGACAATCAAAACTCCGGATATTGAAACGCAAATTGTTCGCAGCCAGTTTAAAGGCCAGCAAATCCACACCAAGTTGACAAAGCCTGCAAAGGTGACAAGCATTGTGACAAGCGAGTTGAACTCTGCACTTGTAAGGCTGTTTGTGTGGTCATTTAGGATGACAACAATCAAAATGTTTAGATACATCAGCAGTGCACACGGAATTGACTTTTTCAAGACCTGCGGGATGAAGTTTCCTTTGATGAGTTCGCTGTTTGGCTGGAAAGTCAGAATAAATGATGGCACGCCAATCACAAACATCTCCAAAAGCAACAGTTGTCTTGGTGCAAAAGGATATTCCGTTCGCAGCACAAGTGCCGTGGCACACATCATGATTGTGAAGAGCGTTTTCATAAGATAAAGCACAGATGAGTTTTGAACATTGTTCACAATCTGTCTGCCCTCTTTGACGATTGAAGGCAGGGCGGAGAAGTTGCTTTCCATAAGCACAAGGTGAGAGATGTTTCTTGCAACTTCGCTTCCGTCAGCCATGGCGATGGAGCAGTTTGCCTCCTTCAGGGCAAGGGTGTCATTGACGCCGTCACCAGTCATTGCCACGACATTTCCTTGTGTTTTGAGGGTTTTTATTATTGTGTGTTTTTGCTCTGGCGTAACACGCCCAAAAACAGTGAATTTGTTTGCAATTTGAGCAACTTCAGGAAGGCTCATGTTTTCAAGTGAGATGTATTTGTCGCTGTCCTCCACGCCAACACGTCTTGCAATTTTTGAAACCGTCACGGCATCATCGCCCGATATGATTTTTATTTTCACATTGTTTTCTTTAAACCAAGCGATTGTTTCAACTGCGTCCTTTCTTATATGGTCCTCCAAGATGAAAAACGCAATAAGTTTGCCCTTTTTGCCTGCCGTTTTTTCATTGTATGGGTTTGTGTCCTCAACAAGAGAAATCACTCTGAGACCTTTTTCCATATATTCGGTCATTTGATTTTTTTGTGCGGCGGTCAGGCTTGCTTTGATGAACCCTATTGCACCAATATAATAGGTCTTTCCGTTTGTCAGGGTTGTGGCACTGTATTTTCGAGAAGAAGAAAACTCAACAACATCTTTCACAAGCATATTGTCGGTTTTGCCAAAGTATTCTGTCAGTGCAACGCTTGTGGAATTGGTGGTTTTTTGCTTGTTTAAGATGGTCTTCATAATTTGCTGAATTTGGCTTTCTTTTGCTCCATTTTGAGGAACAACTTCCACAACGTTCATAGTTCCATCGGTGATTGTTCCGGTTTTGTCGAGGCAAAGCACATTTGAACGGGCAAGCATTTCGATGGAATAGAGGTTCTTGACAAGGGTTTTCTTTCTTGCAAGTTTGATTACGCCAACGCTCAGCCCAACGGTGATGAGCAAATACATGCCGGCAGGAATCATGCCTGTCAGTGCACCACTTGTCTTGACAATCGAATTTGCAACATCCGAACTTTTCAGGAAATATTGATTGCAGAAAGTCAAAATTCCCAGTGGGATGAGCACGGTGATGATTATCTTAATCAAGTTGTTTAGGTCTTTAAACAAGTTTGAAGATTGTGGTTTAAAGTCTTTTGTCCTTTCGGCAACGGTTTGAATATAGTTGCTCTTTCCTATTTTGTCCACTCGGGCATAGCACATGCCGCTGACCAAAAAACTGCCGGCAAGCAGGGTGTCGCCCTCAGATTTTTTTATCGCGTTGCTTTCGCCGGTCAACAAACTTTCATTTGCTTCCACAACGCCGTCAACAATCACGCAGTCCGCAGGGATTTGATTTCCATTTTCCAAAATGACAATGTCGTCAAGCAAAAGGTTTTCGCCGTTCACCTCAAGTTGAAGCCCAGTTCGGATTATTTTTATTTTTGGTGCGGACACAAGCGAAAGTTTTTCGACTGTTATCTTTGCCTTTATCTCTTGGAAAATTGAAATTGCAGTGTTTGCAATGACCACAAAAAGAAACAGCATGTCTCCCCATGCATTTACAGCAACAAGGGCGGCTGCAATGATAATCCAAATGAGGTTGAACACTGTGAAGACATTTCTGCAGATGATTGAAAGATAGGAGTTTGATGTGCGGATTTTGGTGTCGTTTACAAGTTTGTGCTCAAGCCTTTCAGCAACTTGTTCCTCGGAAAGACCATGTTCTTTATCTGTTTGATAACGAACAATAGGTTGCTCTTGCAACATCTGGAATCTTTTCTTCTTTTTTGGCCTTAACTTTCTCACTATGAAACACCTTTCAAGTTAGTAGTATTTTACTTTGTTTACAGTTTATTTGTCAAATATAATTTGACTTTTTCATTTTTAATGTTGTATTATTTTTTTGAAAAATACAACGTGCGATTGGAGGCATAATGTTTATCGAAGTTTCTGCAAACTTAAAAAAACTTTCAAAATTCTTTCCCGAAAATTTATATGTCGTTGGTGGATATGTCAGAAGCAAACTGCTTGGGCTTACAAATGAAGATGTTGATATAACAAGCCCCGTTGATGCTGAAGAGGTTTCAAAAAGGTTGGAGGGCAGCGCTTTTTCAGTGAAAATCAAAAATCTGAAACTTGGCTCAATCCTAATTTGCATTGACGATGAAACATATGAATACACCGCTTTCAGAAAAGAGGTGTATGGCGACAATGGCTCGCACATGCCGATAAAGGTTGAAAGCACAGACAAAATTGAAGAAGATGCAGTGAGAAGAGACTTCACAATAAACTCAATCTACTACAACATAAACAAAGACGAGTGTGTGGATTTTTATCATGGAATTATTGACACAAAGCAAAAAGTTATAAGGACAAACATCAATCCTGACGATGTTTTTAAAAATGATGGAGAGCGCATACTCAGGCTGGTTAGGATTGCAGGCGAACTTGGCTTTAATATCGAAAAAAACACCTTGAAATCGGCAGAAAAGTTTGCCATGAACATACAGGACTTGCAAGGCACAAGAAAATTTATTGAAATCGAAAAGATTTTGTATTGCGACAAGAGATATGACATGGGAGACCTAAAAAAATCTTTGCTCATGCTAAATGAACTTGGCGTTTGGCAATATTTTGGGTTGAAAAACTTACGAATAAGATATAAAATGGTGAACAAGACTGAGGACAGACTGCTTGGGCTTTTGATTGACATTGTTGACACAGAAAAGCCAGAGTGCCTTGAAGTGTTTTTGGAAAAGTTTTTGAAGGAACAGTTTTCGCTAAATCAAACCATGAGCCGAAAATTGATAACCTACATTTCAGGCTATTATGATGCACTTAAAGGCACAAACAACAAGGAATTTTTCTTCAAATATTTTGAGGATTGGGCATACATCTATTCGCTGCTCGGGTGCAAGTGCAAAAGATTGCAGTCAAAATACAATTTCTTCTATCAATACATCATCGAGCACGGCTTGGCAATCAAAGTTTCCGACCTTAAGATTGATGAAAACGACCTCAAAACCAATTTTGAGAGCATTGACAAGAGAAATTATCAAAAAATATTGCAAAATTTGTTGAGCAAGGTCTTTGACGGAAAGATTTCAAACGAAAAAGAATCACTCTTAAAAGAGGTGAAGAAAAACCTGCTCAACTTCTAATACTTTTTTCGCCCGTGCATGATTATTTTTTTATCGAACATAATATTTTCATGAAAAAAGATGATAAAAAGGGCAAAAAAGTAAAAGAAAACGGCAAAAAAACAAAAAACAAGGGCTTTCTTTGGTTTTTGGGAGTTTCTGCCGTGTCTGTTTCTTTGCTTGTTGGATGCCAACTGTTTTTTGAAAATTCTTTAAGTGCAAATCAAAGATTTTATCAAAACACAAGAATAAACGGAATTGATGTCAGTGGCATGACAGCCAGCGAAGCCGAAAATGTTGTGTTGACTGACATGTTAAACAACAAAAAGGACATTGAAATAAATCTTACATCCAAGGACAAAAGTTGGAAATTGGAGGGCAAGGATTTTGAAGTTGCAAACAAAATTCAGCCCGTCATAGCACAAATTTCTATGTATGGCAAAAAGGGAAATTTCTTTCAAAACAAAATTGCCGAAAAAAACGCCAAAGAAAAGGGGAAGGATTTTCAGATTTCCTTTGTAAATGTGCTTGGAAATATTGATGAAAAGATAGACGAAATCATCTCTGAGGTGGAGCAAGAAAGCAGAAAGGCAAGTTTGGTCTTTCAGCCAAAAGAGGAAGAGGTCTTTAAGGTTGACGAGGGGCAAAAGGCCATTTTGGTGGACAGGGACAAACTGTATAAAGAAATTGATGAAAATCTGAAAAACAGCAAAAAAGTTTCGATAGAAATTCCAATCATTGAGATTGGTGAAGAGTTTGATGTGGAAGAGTTGAGGCAAAGTGTTGTCAGAAGAAGTGTTTTCACAACATCATATGCCACAAGCAAAGAGGACAGAAAGAAAAATGTCAGACTTGCACTTGAAAATTTCAACGGCATGATAGTTGAGCCTGGGCAGACGGTTTCGTTTAATGAAACAACAGGTCAACGCACCGAAGAAAATGGTTACAACAACGCCCACATAATTGTTGGAGGTGTGTATGTTGATGGCGTTGGAGGTGGCGTTTGTCAGGCATCAACAACGCTTTACAATGCACTTTTGTTGTCCGACATAGAAATTTTGAGTGTCAATCATCACTCTCTTCCAGCCTCGTATGTGCCATTGTCGTTTGATGCAATGGTGTCTGGCAGTTATTCTGACTTGGTGTTTAAAAACAACTTGGACACGCCAATTTACATCAAGACCTTTTATGATGACAAAGAGGTTGGAGTGGAGATTTATGGTCAAAGATTTGATGACGGCATAACCATCAAGAGAAGAGCAGAACTTGTGAAGGTTTTGCCTCACAACGGAGACAAGATTGTGTCGGACACCAAGGGCGAATATTTAAACAAAATTCTCTATAAAGGAGAATATTACAGAGTGAAATATCCAAGAGAGGGCTATGAGAGCAAGGGATATTTGCAATATTACAAAGATGGAGAACTCATCAAAGAAAAAGAAATTCGCCATGACTTCTATCAGCCACAAGATGGTGTGGTGATGGAGGGAGTTGAAGAACCCGTTGAGAGCATGACAATTCCTGCAAGTGATGTGAAGATTATCAAGCCGCAAAAGGTCAGCGAACAGACTTTGGAAAATGTGAGAAACAAACTGGAAAAGACAAATCCAAGTCAATATAACCCATAAAATATCACTTTTGGAATATAATAGGTTTATGAAAGACAAAGAATTGACCTTGGGACGCAAAATAATAAGAACAATCTTGGTTGTTGGTGTTTTGATTGGACTTATGGTTTTGGGCTACTTCTGTTTGGTTTGGTCGGGGCTGTGGGAATATATAAATTCTGTGGACAAAGTGAGGACTTTGATTCTTTCGCTTGGCTTTTGGGGCAGGTTTATGTTTGTCCTCCTGCAGTTTTTGCAGGTTACATTTATCCCTATTCCCTCAACGGTGACAACCCTTGCTGGCGTGCTGATTTATGGCTCGCTTCAAGCCTCATTGTTAAGCCTTTCTGGAGTTTTGTTTGGAAGCGTCTTTGCCTTTTGGCTTGGCAGGCAATTTGGGCGAAAACTTGTCTCCTTTATGGTGGGCAAGGAGAGTTGTGAAAAGTGGACAAAGTTTTTGTCAAACTGCAAATATTCTTTTGTCATAATGATGCTGCTTCCAATCTTTCCAGACGACGTTTTGTGCCTTGTTGCCGGTCTGACAGACATGTCGTGGAGTTTTTTTGTTGTGACCAATCTTGTTTCAAGGTCTTTGGCAATCTTCACAACTTGCTATATAGGAAATGGCGAGATAATCCCATATCACGGCTGGGGATTGATTGTTTGGGCAATAATTGCTGTCGCCACTGCAATTTTGCTTTATTTGTCGGTCAAATTTCGTGAACAAATAGAACAGTTTATTAAGAAAATATCAAATAAAAAAATATTTAAAACTCAAAAAAAATAATTTATTTAAACAATTTTTCGCCTGATTTTATGGAATTTTCAGCAATTTTGGTCTATTTTTTGATTTTTTTCATATTTTTTATTTATGAGCATAAACAAAAGGACATTTCCATATCATCAAGTCAAAAAAGGTGAAAATCTGAAAATTTTGTCTGAGAAATACAAAATAGACAGCACAAAAATTTTGCTGGACAATTCTATTTCGCCAAAACAAATAAAAGAAGGCGTCTTTTTGCTCATCAAAAGATGACGCCTCACTTGACAAAAAGTGTCATATTTTTTGGACAATCCATATAGATTAGTTTTATGAAATCCATCTTCAAAAATGTCGTCATCATCACCATGTTCACTTTGCTGACCAGGATGCTTGGGTTCTTCTTTCACATATATCTTTCAAGGACGATTGGGGCGGAGGCGTTGGGGCTGTATCAGGTGGCTCTTTCCATCTTTATGGTGCTGCTTACAATTGTTTCCTCTGGTTTTACACTCATCATTTCGCGTATGACTGCTGGCTATCGTGTTGTTCAAAACAAAAAGGCCATGGGCAGCCTTGTTTCTTCAAGTATGATTGTTGTGCTGATTGTCAGCGTTTTTTTGTGCGGCACAATATTGCTGTTCAGAAATCTGTTTTCCAACCTTTTCACTGATGCAAATTGCATAAATATTTTGATTATTTTGCTGCCATCGCTTATTTTTTCTGCGGTTTACAGCGTCTTTCGTGGTGCGATGTGGGGAAATGACAATTACTTCGGCCTCTGTGTGTCAGAACTTTTGGAACAGATCGTGAAAATTGTGGTTTGTGTCTTGCTTTTGGCGTCCGGTATGACAGCCTTGCAATATGCCATGTCTGTTGCGTGGAGTTTCACCCTTTCCTGCCTTGTTTCGGCTTTTTTTGTCATGCTTTTGTATTTTTTCTATGGCGGGAAACTGAGCAGACCGACAAAGATATATCGCCAGGTGCTTGTCAAAAGTGTTCCGATAACAGGCGTGAGGGTTGCGGGAAGTTTTGTTCAACCCTTGATTGCTCTCATACTTCCTGCACAACTGATTGCGGCCGGCTTCACATCCAGCCAAGCAATGGAGTTGTATGGTGTGGCAGTTGGCATGTCGATTCCGTTTTTATATGTGCCAGGCACTTTGATAGGCTCGCTGTCAACGGCACTCGTTCCTGACATTTCAATGGCACATGTGAAAAATGACAGCCAGCATATTCAAAAAAGAATACAATCTTCTCTTTCCTTTGCCCTCTTTGTCAGTTTTTTGATTGCTCCAATATTTATGGCACTTGGGGACAAGTTTGGAGTGTTTATATACAACAATGCGCTCAGTGGCACACTTTTGCAGTTTTCTGCTTGGATAATGGTTCCTATGGGCGTCAACAACATAACAGCAACAATCCTAAATTCCATTGGGCTTGAAGTTAAGTCGTTTATAAACTACATTGTTGGAAGTTTGTTTTTGTTTTTTGGGGTGCTGGTCCTGCCAAGATACATCGGCATAAACGCCCTGATTGTTGGCATGGGGTTGTCCTCGGTTGTGACGGCACTTTTAAATCTGCTGATGATTAAAAGGAAGTTGAAGATTAAGATTGAAATCACCAAAAACTTTCTTTTGCTTTTGCTGTTTTCGGTTCCAAGCATGGCAATCACATCCTTTGTTTCAGCACTTTTGGTGTATGTGTTGCCGATGTTTCTCAA
>CANRLJ010000035.1 GCA_947631485.1 uncultured Clostridia bacterium
TAAGGACGGCGAAAGATGCTGCCATTGTGGCGAAAAACTCACTTTAACAAGGGGAATTGAAATTGGAAACATCTTCCAACTTGGCACACGCTACACCAAGGCAATGGGCATGAAGATAAACATGCCAGACGGAACGGCAAAAGAGCCAATCATGGGCTGCTACGGAATTGGCGTTGGAAGGTCGCTTGCAAGCATCATTGAAGAAAAAGGAGATGATAAGGGGCTTGTTTGGCCAATGACAATCGCACCATGGCAAGTTCACCTTTGCCCACTGAGGATTGATGACGAAAATGTCAGGGCGGTTGCTGAGGAGTTCTACAAACAGATGCAGGACAACGGCATCGAAGTGCTTTATGATGAAAGAAATGTCTCTGCCGGCATAAAACTGACTGACAGCGAACTTATGGGTGTGCCTATCAGAGTTGTGCTGAGCCCAAAGACCATTGCAAACGGCGAAGCAGAAGTCACAATGAGGGAAAGTGGCGACAAATTTTTCATAAAATTGCCAGAGTTGATTTCTGAATTAAAGATTATCATCAAAGATGAAATAGACCAAATTATGTCAAAAATTTAATATTGACAAACCTCCGATATTATGGTAAAATCAATCCGTAAATTGGAGGTCTTTTTTTATGGCAAAAAAAGCACGCGTAAAAATAAACTACACAAAGAAGGATCTGTTGTCCTGGCAGGAGATTGAAGAAATTTGTCAAGACAGCGAGATGCTCACTGCCTTTGTTGATGACTTTAAAACACTGTTTGAACAAAATTTCTATCTTTCAGACGAAGAAACAAGACAAAACATATCTATGATTATCGCAAACTGCCCAGAAAACAAGATGGAGCAGGTTTCGTCTATTATTCAAAGTCTTGCCGACCTTGACAAAGACAAACAAAAGTTTTTTGCGGACGAGAACGCACTTCTTGCACTTGTCTATCAGCCAAACATCTTCAAAGAACTTGGCGAAGAGCCAATTTCAGGCACAACAGAGCAAGAAAGAAAGCAAGAGGTTTTCAGAAGAATAGAAAATTTTACAGATGAACAAAAACAAAAGTTTTTGAAGAGGCTTTCTGAAATAAATGTTGAGCAAAGGCGACAAGAAGCACGCAAAATGGTCAAAAAAATCATTGACATTGCAGTGAACTCCGTCAGAAACGACCAAACCATCTTGCCAAGGGATTTCTATCCTATTCTTAAACAGGCAAAGGTGCTTGGCATCGATCACACGGCGTGGGTGACAACAACAAACTTGAAGAAAATGCAAAACCCAAAGTTTAATGACTTGGTTTTTGGGCTTCTTGAAGAATATAAAAATCCATTTTATAAAGAAAATTCAGACGAGCCAAAGACATTTAAGCCTTTTATGCTTGAAGATTTGTCCACAATCTTGCAGGCATCAACGCTTTTAAGTTTGTTCAGGGCAGATGGCGTTCAACCTTTAATAAACATCATTGGAAACGTTTTGAAGGAATATGAAGGCGCAAAATCTTCTGATTTGGTTGCAATTCTCAATACTTTTCCAACAATTTTGACGGTCAGCCCAAGAGTGATTGCTGAAAACATCGAAAAGTTTTCAAACAGATGCGTTGGAAGTGGCCGCATGACAAAATCTCAGTTTGCACAAGAGATTATTAAAAAGCCATCAATTTTGGTTTGTGACCCAGAAAAGATTGAAGAATTTGAAGAACTTTACAGCCTTGTTTCGCAGGACATCATCGACAAATATCATGTTGAGGTCGAGGATGATTATGTGAAAAAACAAGTTGAAAAAGTTTGCTATGACTTCAAACAGTTTGACAAGATAAACGGTTTGAAAGGTCAAAAAATTCAGCAGCTTGAAAAGGTTGGCGACGCTTTGGTTTCACAACTTGGTGCAAAAAATGCCCTTACTCTTATGGGGGATTTTAATGTCTTAAATGCAAACCCAGATTACATCACATACATCTTCAGCATGGCAAAATATGTTCAAGCAAAGGTAGGAAAAAGAGATAAAAACCTTGTCAAATATATTGCGGAAAACACTGCGCAATTCTTTGGAAGAACGGAAGATTCTGACCCAATAGCAAAGATGCAGACATTTTGGGAAGAGCATCCAAGAGAAAAGAAGGCAAGAACAATCGCAAGGCCAAAAATTGACAGCACCAAAGCGGCAGAATTGACAAAAATTGAGGATGTTGATTTGGCATACAAAAAATTGTCCAATGACGAGAGAAAAAGGGCTGATGCCACCGTTTTAGCTTTGATTGAGTTTGCTAAGAGTGAAGAAAAGAAAAAGACCTCTTTTGACAGAGCAAATCAGATTTCTGACGAAAGAATTGAAGAGCTTATGCGCGAGGCGGAGGTTTCGTGTATCGACGAGGATGGTGCTCTTGTTGAGATTATGACAAGATTTAATGCCATCTATGACGAGCAAAATGGTGAAGGAAGTGCGGAGAGGAACACGGGCATACAAGACTTCATACAAGGTTACAAACGCTTCAGAGCGGCGGTTGAAAGACTTGACCTTGACACGGTCAGTGAATTTGCCAAATGTCTGAAATCTTGCATAATATTTATGAACGATTTATGCCTCTATCAAACACACACACAAATTCCACCTGAAATTGAGCAAAAAATCCAATATATGGATGAACATAGGAGAGACGTCCTCAAGACAATTTCCATGATTTATGGCGAAATTGATGGTGATGGTGTCATAAATCGTCAAATTAAGCATGTAAATGTGACTGGAGCGTCAAAGTATGCAAAGATGGACATTGCAACTTCAATCGTGCTTTCAAATATCATAAAATATGTTCACACATACTTTCCAGACAGAAGTGAAATGATTTTGCCCGAGTCTTTGCTTGATGCATACTACGAAGAAGAGCCTTTTGAAACAAGATTTGTGCAGTTGTGCACGGTGGGTTGGTCAGTTTATCAAAGTTTTTCAAATGCAGTCAGCGGCACACCATTGTCGAGGTTGGACAAGAAAATGTCTCTCGAGAATTTGAGTTTGACCCCAAGAAAGGGCACAAGTTCTTTGCGTGCACATGAGGAGACTCTGCAAAATTTGAGGTCTTTTCTCACTTGGAGAGATATGACCGCAAAGATGGCACCAACTGTTGACGGACTAACTGACATAAAAAGGCGAGATTTTGTCTTTACAAATTTGATTAAAAACAGCATTGAGTTTTGCGTTGAAGACGGTTTTGTTGTTTATCAAACCTTTTTCCCATCAAAAAGGGATGCTGCACTCATGAGGTCGATTGCTCCATTGGAGGAACTGGGCGGCAGAGAGATCACACACTATTGCTCAAACAAGGACAATGTGGAAGGCGCAGGTCTTCTGACAAGTGTGCGTGGCGACTATGTGAAATATCTTGTTGACAAAGACAAAAACCCTGGCGGTGACGGAAAATAAAAATAATAACAGGACAAGTTTGAAAATATAATAAAACATGAAGAAAAACAATCTGAGTTGGTCAATAAGAATTTTTGTGCTGTCAATCGCACTTTCGGTTGTTTTCAGTGTTTTGTCACAAAGTTTATTTCCAAACTTGCCTGTTTTTTTATCAATTTTCATAATCGTTTTGTTTATTGTTGTCAGTGTGGTGTTTGATATGCTTGGAATTGCCGTGACATCTCTTGACGCTGGCAGATTGCAACCCTTTGAAAACCAAAGAGGGCACAAAACGGCGGTTTATTTGTGTCAAAACACAAACAAGGTCTCCTCGTTTTGCGGTGATGTTGTGGGTGACATTTGCGGCATTTTAAGCGGTGCTGGTGGCGTCAGTTTGGTTGTGAACATGCATCTGTATAATTCAAATTTATATTTTATTGTCACATGTCTGGTCAGTTCGCTGATTGCAGGTTTGACAATCTTTGGCAAGGCCATAATGAAGGGCTATGCAGTGGAAAACTGCGTGCAGATTGTCATGTGGACATCAAGACTCTTTGAAACGACGCCGGTTGTGGCGGTTAAAAATATTTTGAATAAAATCAAAAAAAATAGAAAAAAGAGTTGACACAGCAAATGGGTTTGTGTTAATATATGGCAGTAAGAAAGTAGAAGTTCCCTTCTCACCTCGCCGAATTCCGTTTTGGCTGGTCACAAATCTAAAAATTTTCTGAATTTTTATTTTTTGGTGGGGCTTCTTGTTCTGCCAAAATTTTTTATTAAAGGAGATTACGACAATTTTTAAAGAACTTTTAATCAACGACCAAATCACAGCAAAAGAGGTCAGGCTTATCGGAGAAAACGGAGAACAACTTGGCGTTTTGTCCAAGTCTGCGGCACAAGATGAAGCAGATAAAGCCGGGTTGGACCTTGTGCTTATGTCACCAAACGCTGTTCCACCAGTCTGCAAATTGATGGACTATGGCAAATATAAGTTTGACATGGTGAAAAAGGAAAAAGAAATTCGCAAAAATCAAAAAATAAGCGAAATCAAGGAAATCCAACTGTCAATGAGAATTGACGAATATCACATAAGTTTCAAACTGAAAAATGCCCAAAAGATTCTGCAAGATGGCGACAAAGTGAAGGTTTCACTTCGCATGAGAGGAAGAGAGCAGGCCTATTCAAAAAATGCTGTTGAAATTGTCAAAAAGTTTGTAAACGACTTGTCGGAATACGGCTTCATTGACAAAGAACCAATGATTATGGGCAAAAATGTATTTGTTGTAATCAACCCAAAAAAGTAAAAGGAGAGAAATAAAATGCCTAAACAAAAAACACACAGCGGAGCAAAGAAAAGATTTTCGCTCACAGCAACAGGAAAAGTTAAGTTTGCAAGACCAAACAAAGGTCATTTCCTTACTGTAAAAAACAAAAGTCGCAAGAGAAAACTCAGAAAAGGGTCATATATTGCTGGCAAAAACCAAGACAATATCAAGACACTTCTTTGCAAGTAATTTAGGAGGGGAAAATGAGAATTAAAAGAGGCGTAAACGCAGTAAAAAAGCGTAGAAAAATTTTAAAACAAGCCAAAGGTTATTTTGGTGCAAAGAGCAAACTCTACAGAACAGCCCGCGAACAAGTCATGAAGAGCGGCCAATATGCATATGTTGGCAGACACCTTAAGAAAAGAGACTTCCGTTCTCTTTGGATTACAAGAATCAATGCTGCATGCCATCAAAACGACATTTCATACAGCAGATTTGTTGACGGCTTGAAGAAACAAAATGTCACATTAAACCGCAAGGTGCTTGCAGATATGGCAGTTCGCGAACCAGATGCATTTGCCAAACTGGTTGAACTTGCAAAGAAGGCATAATGCAACGCGCAAGCAAAAATTTGATAACAAACCTAAAGAAGCAAAAACAAGATAAGTCTTTGCTTTTTTTGGATAATGTCAAAATTATAAGAGACAGTCTGGCAAAGGGTGTAATTCAGCCAAAATATATTTTGACCTCTTTGGATGAAGTTGATATTGACACAAAAGGGGCAGAAATATTTAAGGCTGACCAAAAGTCTTTGGAACAACTTTCAGACACAAAAACACCACAAAAAGTATTATGTATTGCATACTACCCACAACATGTTGTGTCTGTGCCAAAAACAAACTTTTTGGTGCTGGACAATCTGCAAGACCCGGGAAATGTTGGAACTCTCATCCGAACAGCAAAAGCCTGCGGTTTTGAATATGTATTTCTTGTGGACTGTGTCAGACTAAACAATCCAAAACTTGTCAGAAGTTCGGTTGGAGCGGTTTTTGACAATCTTGTGTTTGAGATGTCAAAGACAGACTTTGTTCTGTTTGCAAAACAAAACGACCTAAAACTCATCTGCTGTGACATGAACGGCGAAAACATCTTTTCCTTCAAGGTGAAGGGTGTTGTTGGAGTGGTCGTTGGCAATGAAGGACAGGGAGTCAGCGAGGAGATGGCAAAACTTTGTTATAAGACTGTCAAAATTCCAATGGTGAAAGGCATTGAGAGTCTAAATGCCGGTGTCAGCGGGTCGATTGTGATGTATGAAATAAACAAAAATATGTTTTTGTAGCCAATCATTTTGAAAATGTTGCGGTTTTCTGTATAATAAATTTGTGAGGCATACATGACAAAAGATTTGAAGTTTCTTATAAAAATCGTAAAACAAGCAAGCAAACTCATCACAACAAATGTTCAGGTTTCGCCAAAAGATGACAAGGGTGATTTGGTCACGAATTGCGATTTTGAAGTAGAAAGGTTTTTGATTGACAAAATCAAGAAGAACTATCCAAATTTTGACATCATCAGCGAGGAATTTGGAAAAACTGAAAAATTGACCGAAAATTGCTTCACCATCGACCCAATCGATGGAACAATCAACTTTGCAAACGGCTTGCCACTGTGGGGGATTCAAGTTGGTTGCATCCGCAACGGAAAAACCTGCGCTGCAGTGATATATTTGCCTGCAATGAAAGACATTTTTTATGCTGACGAGGCGGGTGCTTACAAAAACGGAAAACCAATTCATGTATGCAACCTAAAACCTGAAAGTGTTTTGTATGTTGGCGAGAAAAAGTTTTCTTCAGAAAAAGAAAACCATCTTCTCAGAAGAGAGCTCTTTTCGAGTGCAGTGTTTTTTGCCTGGCTGTCTTGCGGACGCCTTGGCGCATACATCTTTTCGAAAAACTTGCACAGTTGGGACTGTGTGCCGGGGATTTTTATAGCAGAGCAAGCGGGCGCTGTTTACTGCGAAAACAAAAAATTTAAGATAGTTGCAAATTCACTTGAAACAGTCAAGTATTTTGAGGAAATATTTAAGTAAAAAGGAGAAAAAGTATGTCAGGACATTCTAAATGGCACAATATTCAAGCCAAAAAGGGCAAAACAGATGCCGCAAGAGGAAAAATCTTCACGAAAATCGGTCGTGAAATTGCTGTGTGCGTTAAGCAGGGCGGAAGCGACCCAAATGTGAACAGCAAACTCAAGGACATCATTACAAAGGCAAAACAAAACAACATGCCAAATGACAACATTGAAAGGTCAATCAAAAAGGCCGCAGGTGAACTTGGCAGTGTGAATTATGAGGCAATCACATATGAGGGCTATGGCGTTGGCGGTTCGGCTGTCATCGTTGAGTGTCTTACTGACAACAAAAACCGCACTGCCGGAGATGTTCGTCACGCGTTTGACAAGCATGGTGGAAGCATGGGCTCAAATGGCTGCGTGTCCTACCTTTTCAAAAGAAAGGGGATTGTCATCGTTGAGGATGTGAAAGACGCCGAGGCGCTTATGCTTGATGCCATTGAAGAGGGCGCTGTGGATGTGCAAGAGGACGAGGACAGTGTTGAGATTATCACCGAGGCAAACGAGCATTCAAAGATGCACGAAGCACTTGAAAAGAAGGGTTACAATGTTGTGTCAAGCGAAACCGCGCTTGTGCCAGACTTGTATGTGGATTTGTCCGCCGACCAACAAGCCAAATTTGAGCGTATGGTTGAGGCATTTGAAGATTTGGACGATGTTCAAGAAGTTTATCACAATGTGAATCTTTCTGAGGAAGAATAAGTTTTCTTACCTGAACAGTTTTAGAATAATAAAACACCCTATTTTGATTGACACAAAAGGGTGTTTTTTATTAAAATAAACTTATGAGAATTTTAGGTATTGACCCAGGTTATGCCATTGTCGGCTATGGAATAATTGACACTCACAAAAACAACGCTGTTGTGGATTATGGGGTTATTGAAACGCCAAAAGAGGACAGCCTGCCTGTCA
>CANRLJ010000036.1 GCA_947631485.1 uncultured Clostridia bacterium
CTACAAATTGCAGTATAACGACAGTCTTGAAAGGTGGGACTGTCACTTGTCCACCGACAAGTGACAGTCCCACCTTTCAAGACTGTCGTTATACTGCAATTTGTAGTCCGCATAGTCCTTCACAACCTCCGCATTTTCCATTGGCAGATGAAAATCAACAACTCCGTTTGACACATCTATTCCGTTGTCCTTTGGCAGTGCAAAAGCAATCGTCAAAGCGATGGCAACCGACAAGACGCACGCAAGCCCAAGCGCTCCAAATCTTTTGCAAAAATTTTTAAACTTACCTTCTTTTTTCTTTTCCATAAATCGACCTCCAACATGATGGTTGACACTTAAATTGAGTTTTAAACACAAATTTTTCAATTTTTTTGATAATTTTGTAGAAAAATATGCATTTTTTCTTCTAATAGCCTGTCAAAATCAGCGGAAAGCCAACAATCACTTCGTCCTCCGTTTCGGCAATCTGCAAGTTGACCTTGTGGCTGTTGACATATATATTGTTTTCATAATATGGCGTGTAGCCACACAGCACGGTCATGTCGCCAATTTCCGTCGTTGTCAAAATCTCGCACTTCAACTTTGTCAACAGCCCTTGCACATCGCAATCCTTGAAATAAAATTGAAAACCTCGGAGTTTCCTATTGAAATCCTTTATATTTTCACGCGCAGTTTCCAAAGAACAATAGTTGTAATATAAATTGCCGCTCTGCACAACCTCAACACCTTCCACCTCAAACTTTCTTTCCGCAACAAAACAAACCTTTTCCACCCCATCAAGATAGAACAGAGGATTTGTGTCCACCTTTGAAAACATGGTTGGAATAAGGCAAGCCAGCACCAAAAGAAAGAGCATCAACTTTTTCATAACTTAAATATTTTCCAAAAAACAATAAAAAAACACCCCAAAAAGGTGTTTTTATCGTCAAAAATTTGAAATTTTTATCAAATCAGCAAATATATCATCAATCCGACAGCCCCCAAAGACAGCACCAATCCAATGCAGCAAAAGACGAAATACAACTTGGTTTTGTCGTTTTTAATCTCTTTTCTTTCGCTGACCTGCTCTGGCGTTTCCATCGTCGTTTCTTCCATCGGCCTGACCATCTGTGTGTTTTGTGATGGCTGAGGCGTGCTTCGTGGAGGAATTGGTGTTTCCCCTTTCTTCAACTCTTTTGGTGGTGGTGGCATAAAAACATTGACCATTTTCTTTTCCTCTTATGTTATATTGTAACTTAAAACACAAAAAAAATCAAAGGAAATTAAGCACTTTTCCAAATAGTTTCTGCATAATCACTATCCAAAGTTTCAACGACAATGGTGAGTATATACTTTTCGTTGCTTATTAAATCGCCCTCCTCTGGGTTTGTTATATAGTTGCAAAAGGTTATTTTGTTTCCACCCTGCAAGGTTTCGTCATAGTAATAATATCCATCCTCTGCCTTTTCAAAGTGAGAAGTGGTGACGAAGTCGAAATTTGAGGAAGAGCCAAACACCTCCGCCTTAACCCTGACCTTTAGGTTTGAATTCATGTCCTCAGAATTTATTTGAATTATCTGTGGGATGGTTTCGCCGGGCAAATAAGAGCCATCAAATGTCAAAGACAGCACGCTCGTTTGATTTTCTCGCACCCCGACGGAGATATTGTCGCCCACTTTCAGTTCTGAGTTTGAAATCAGATATGTTGCGGAGGAAAAATAGCCGGTGACTCCCAAAATCACGGATGTAATCAAGAGTATTGTCAAAACAATGATTGCAAACAAAAAACCAATCTCTCTTTTTGTCATGAGATTAGTTTTTGTGTAAGGTCAAATTTTATTCTCACTCGGCCGTATTTTTTGTCTTTTTACGCCTGCGTGTTCTCTCTTGTCTGAAGTTTTCTATTTGTGTATGTCTGAAATCTTGGCTTTCTGCCTGCAATGCCAAACGCTTTTTAATCCACCTATATTTTCTATTTCCATAGATTGTGTCATAGGAGATGATGCCAATCCCCTGAAGCAGATAAAAATAGTAAGAGCAGAAGCGCCAAAGAATCAACGCCCAGAAGGTTGCACCACCCAGATACTGTTGAAACAGAAGGGTAAATGTGATTTCGTTCATGCCCGTGCCACCTGGCAGAGGGATGAAACTTGCCGCCAATTCAATAAGCGAGGTGAACATAAAGAATTCGCCATAACTTCCAACAAAGTTTGCGTTGTGAGCATAAGGAAAACTGAGATATATGAAATAAGGGATTGAATACAAGCATACAACACGCAAAACATGAAGCACCAGCTGAATAAACACATCAAATTTTTCAGAACTATATTCCTTCATGATGCGTTGATAGTCCTCAACAACGCCCATCGCCTTTGCAAAAGACTTGTCATAGTCTTTTATTATTCTCATCTTGTGAAGAAGTGTCAGCACCCAAGAGACAAGTTTGTTTCCCATTTTCTTTGAGAACGACACAAAAAGTATTGCCGCAATCATAAGAATTGCCAAGATGAAACCTATGATGCTGGTGGTGGAGACGAAGGCGGACATACCATTTGTGAAACTCATGATGATGCAGACAAATCCGACAGAAACCCACGCAATATTTTGAAAGACAAGTTTTGAAATAGGAATAGAAAGTGCGGTAGATGCGGGAACGTCTCTGCTGGTCAAATATGTTGCCATAAATGCCTGCCCGCCAGAAGCCAAAGGTGTGACAGCGTCATAATAACGCGAAATTCCAAGCGATTTGTATGACAAGTGCCAGCGCGAGCGCATGGTTTTTTTGTAAATCATATGGTGCACAGTAATCACATCCAGCACCTGAATTGCAACAAGAAGAGCAAGGCAGACAAACACATACAAGAAATTTATTCCGCCCAAATTGAGTGGTGAAAAATCGTCGGTGGTGTAGATGTTCCAAATCAAGATTGCCACAACCAAAGCAATATTAAAGATGAAAAAGACAATATTTTTTATCTTTTTGCTTTTTTCTTTGGATTTTGATTTTGAAACCTCTTTGTTTGCCTCTTCAAGTTTTTCTTCAACCTTTTTCTCTTCTTCATCAGAGAGTTTTTCGTTTTGTATTTTTTCAAGTTTTGCTTGTTTTTTGTCTTTATATCTTTTTATTATGCGCGAAAAAAAAGACAGCCTTTTTTCAGACTTTGCCTCAACAAACTCCTCTTGTTGCTTCTTTTCGTCCATGCAAACATTTTAACAAAAAAAACACCTCTTGTCAATTAAACAAGAGGAGTTTAACTAATTGTATAATTCGTCGGTGAAGTAAACATATTTCCGAACGATTCTTCTGTCGTTTTCTTCTTCACTCATCAAAGCGGACATGTCCAAGTTTTGGAAGACAGAAAATGTGTCTGAGAAGTTTGAAACAAGTTCTTCATAAATGGCATCAAAGACAGTTTTGTCTGAGAACACACTGACTTTCTTCTCTCTGAGCGCATAAACATCTTCGTCTTTCAAAGTGACTCTTCCATTGATTGGCTCAAACAGGTTTTGAACTTCGCCTGCATAGAAGAAGATGTAATAGCCGTCATCTGCTTCAATCAAATCTGTCACATTTCCAAAAACAGGTGTTCTTGAAGCATTTGTGTCGTCAGCCTCTGGCTTGTAGAGTTTTGCAAGTTCCTTCTTTGCCTCTTCAAGTTTCTTCTCATCAGTGATGCTTGATGTGATGGTGCTGTTTAGGAGAACATTGTTTGTGTCAAAGCCGACAATCATGTCACTTGTTGCATTTTTTGAGGCTTCGTCATCGCTGTATTTAAACATATAGTCTCTAAACACTTTGGCTCTGTCATTTTCAACTTTTTGATTGTATTTTTCAAGCCAAACTTCTATTGCCTGATTTTTCTTTTCTTCGTTTGTTTTATCCTCTGGGCTGAGTTCTGAATAGGCATCGTCCTGCTCGTCATCTGTCATTGTGGCTTTGGTTTTGTATGTCAATCTGTTTATATCACCTCTTAAAAGTTCGAGAATTTGAGATGCTGATTTCAACACGCCCGTCTTGCCGCCGGTTGTCAAACTTCTTTCGTTTGCGGAAACATTGTTAAACACACGGTCGTGAACGCTCTTGATTGCAACAGGGTCTCCATACACCTTGGCGTTGGACAATTCTTGTTGCTGCTCTGACGAAAGATTTATTTTTATCACTCCCACACGGAAGTAGTTTTGATTTGTGTCATTTAAGAAATAGTCCACATCTGCAGTGCTGTTTAAGATTGCCTCTGAGTATGCGCTCTTGTCATTTCTGTAGGTGTTGTAGTCGTCGTTTACTTTCTTTGCATAAGCGTTTACAACATCGCTGACCTTTATGTTTGAAATGTTGTTGTCTTTGTTTTGATACTTATTGTATATTTCAGTGTATTTTTGCACGAGATAGTTGTTCAGCAAGATGTCATATATTCTTTGGCACTCAAATTTCAGCCAGCCGTCATCTTTATAGTTTAGATATGAAAACGACCTTTGGATTGTGTCCTCATATTTGCGGATTGCACTTCTCCAATCTCTTACAGAGCGTTGTTGTGAATCTGTGCCCATGGCATCATACAGGTTGTCAAACATCAGTTGTTTGAAATCATATTCTTTGCTTTCAAAATCATACACATATGACTTGCCATTGTCTTGATATTCTTTTAGGTTGCTGTTGCTGTTTCTCACTGTTTCAGTGGTTGTGTTGTTTCTTATTTGCAGTTCTCCATCAAGCATAAATACAGTTGATTCATATGGAGTGTAAACAACGCCGGTCTCTGTTGTGTCCTCTGAGTTTTGGGCCTCCTCATCCTCATAGTTTAACAATTCGAAGTAATATTCTTCGATGTGCTCATACACAGCGTCCCAAGTCTGCTGCCAAAGATAAGAAGTTTCGTTTCCGTTTAAAAGAGGCTCTTCATTTTCCAAATAATAGTTTTTCACAGCCTTAATTGTGACATGCTGTTGAACAACAGTGTCCAAAGTTTGTCTGATGGCTTTTTTGTAGTCATCGCCATAATTATAGCCGTAACTAGAATAAGCCAAGAGCAATTCTGTCTTGTCTATTTTGTCAACTTCGCCATCTGTGTATGTTATGGCGGCAACTATTGCACTTTGATAGGATTTTTCGTCAATTTCGATTAAAGAACAGCCTGCAAAGACAGACACGCACATGCACAAAACCAACAATAATGAAAATATTTTTTTCTTCACTCTCGTTCTCCAAGTCGTTTAACTTTGTTATTTTAACATAATATAATTCAAATTACAAGTAAAACAAATCAAATTTCTAAACTTTTTCTGCTTTTGAAAACATGTCAATCAGTGTGTTCACCTTGTCAATCACCTTGCCTTTGAGGTTCACTTTTAGAATAGGAGTTTCTTCAAATTTTAAACATGTATCATAAAACTTGCTAACTTTCGACAAATTTTGAGGAATTATCTCCTCGCTTTTATAAAAATGTATCTGGCACTCATTTGAATTTATCTTAATTTTTTGCACATTAAATGCCTTGCCAAGATTTTTTAAATATGCAATCTTGCACAAGTTTACAACCGCGTCTGGCGGCTCACCATTGCTCTCTTTCAACTCCTGAACAACAGTGTTGTATTGATTTTGTGTGGAGATTTTGCTTATCTTATCATAAAAAACAATTCTCTCATCCTGCAAAGGAATATATTCTTCTGAAATGTATGCATCCAAGACAAGTTCCATCTTGATTTCTCTTTCCTTTTCGGTCTTTTGTCCAGAAACTTCTCTCGTCACTTCGTCAAGCAATCTGACATACATGTCATAGCCAACTTTTTGCATGTGTCCATGCTGCTCTTTGCCCAAAATGTTTCCTGCGCCACGTATTTCAAGGTCTCGCATTGCAATTTTAAATCCGCTTCCAAGTTCTCTGAACTCTTTTATTGCGTCAAGCCGTTTGTATGCCTCTTCGGTCAGCACCTTCCATCCGTCATAGGTCAAATATGCATATGCAAGCCTGTCCGACCTGCCTATTCTTCCCCTGATTTGATAAAGTTGGCTGAGGCCAAGCATATCGCAATCAACAACAAAAAGTGTGTTCAGTGCTGGAAGGTCAATTCCGTTTTCAATGAGCGTTGTGGAAATGAAAAGATTAAACTTTCCGTCATACAGGTCGTTTATCACCCTTGAAAGTTCCCTTTCCTCCATCTGCCCATGTGCAACGCCAATCTTTGCCTGAGGCAAAAGGTCTGAAACATGCCTTGCAAAGTCATATATCTCCGCCACCCTGTTAAACAAAACCAAAGCCTTGCCATCTCGCGAAATTTCTCTTGAAATAACATCGGTCAAAAGGCTGTCACTGTATGCCGAAACATATGTTTGAATAGGCAATCTTTCACGCGGAGCGGTTGCAATGACGCTTATGTCTCTTATTCCTGACAGCGACATGTGCAGCGTCCTTGGAATTGGGGTTGCTGAAAGCGTAAGCACGTCTATGTCGCTCTTTATGCCCTTGATTTTTTCTTTGTCCTTAACTCCAAATCTCTGCTCTTCGTCAAGCACCAAAAGCCCAAGGTCTTTAAATTTGACTTTTTCATTTAATATCTTGTGTGTGCCAATCAAAATGTCAATCTTTCCTTCTGCCAACCTCTTGCAGATTTCTTCAGTCTGTTTTGCTGTTTTAAATCGGTTTAAGACCTCAATTCTCAGGCCAAAGCCCTCCATGCGCGCCAAGCACGAACGATAGTGTTGCTCTGACAAAATTGTTGTTGGACACAGAAAAGCCACCTGTTTTCCGTTGTAAACTGCCTTAAAAATTGCACGAAAAGCCACCTCGGTTTTTCCGAAGCCAACATCTCCACAAATCAGCCTGTCCATAATTCTGCCGCTGCTCATGTCGGCATCCACATCCATTATGGCAAGGGTTTGGTCGGGCGTCAATTCAAACTCAAATTTGGAGGCAAACTGTTCTTCAAGTTCTTCATCCCTCGAATAACAAAAGCCCTTTCGGTCGCGTCTTTCTTTATAGATTTTTGCAAGTGAAATTGCAATTTCCTTTAAATCCTCTTTCACTTTTTGTTTGAGTTTTTGCCACTCCGAACTTCCAAGTGCGTTAAGTTTTGGCGTCTCTCCGCCAATGTATGCAGAAAGCAAATTGGCCTGCTCGGAAGGAAGATACAAAAGTGCCCCATTTCTGTATTCAAGCACAAAATAGTCTTTTTCAAAGTGTGACAACTTCATGCGGACGATGTCTTTGCATCTGCCCACGCCATAAAACGAGTGAACAACAAAATCTCCAACTTTTGGAAGATAGGAAAAGTTTTGCTTGCCCTGTCGATAGTCCACGCGTCTGTTTTTATACATGTCATCTGTGCCAATGCCAATTATTCCTTTGTCAAGAAAACTGAAGGAATAAGGGAAATAATCCCTAAGCACATATATGTGAACTTTCTTTTCAATCTGACCGTCAAACTCTCTGAAATTGAGGTCGTTTGTCACAAGAAATTCTTTTAGAATATCAAAAAACTCGCCACCAAACAAAAAGATGTCAAGTCCGCCATTGCTGAACATGATGAGGTCTTTTTTCAACTCCATAAAGTCGGTTATATAACTCTTTTGTCCGATGGTCTTGTTTTCAAAATTTGTCTCTTTTGTATTTGAAAAGACAACAAAATTTTTAAGTTTTACGCTTGCAAAATCCAAGAATTTTCCTTCACTGTCCCAAGAAAGTTCTTCCCTGGCTTTTG
>CANRLJ010000037.1 GCA_947631485.1 uncultured Clostridia bacterium
CTGGTCGAGCTGCGGGAGAATGTCCAGAAGGTCTCTATGAGTAATCTTCTTAACCTCTGTCAAAATCTTCGCGTTTTTTGTTTATCTCCTCTTCCATAACAGAGTTGTCAATCAAGATTGGCACTTTAAATTTGTTGAAAAAGACAAAGACCATGCTGACAATCCACGCCATGGCATAGATGCCGATTGGAACATACAGATAATTTGCCTCCATATATGGCGCCAGGATTGGGTTTAAAATTGTGCAGACAATCAAATACACAAAACCAATGCACATCGTGATGGCTTTGCCAAACTTTCCGACATAAAAATAATGTCCGCCAAACAGCCCCAAAAAAATGGAATACAGAACAAGTTTCCATTTTTTGACATCCTTTGGCAGTTTTGAAGTGTAAACCACATAATCATAGTTGAAGTGCATAAGTTGTCGCTTTGCAACTTTGTTTGATGCATACTGAAGGCGTGAAAAAATCAGCCCACACTCAGAGCATTTCTCTTGGGCACTGATATATCTTTCTCCGCAGCGAGGACACTTTTGGGTGTCACGCATCATCCTCAACTTGTCTCTGAAACTCATGCAAATATTTTAAGCGAAATTCTGTTAATTGTCAAGCAACGACAAGCAATTAAGCAACTTCCTTCAATTTTTCATTTGATTTGTTGAAATACACGAAGGAAGGCTTGTCGTCTGAAATGTAATGCAAAACATATGAAAACAGTTCCTTTGCCTCCTTGTAATTCTTTTCGTTGTAAGCCCTAACCCCTGATTCAAACTTGTTTTTAAGTTTTTTAAGTTTCTCCTTTTTGTTTTTAGGATAATAGTTCAGGCTCTCAAAAAGAGGAATCTGCGTTCCGTCATCCAAAGAGAGCGCACCGGTGTAGCGATAATCAAACTCATAGTTTTGTGGCAACTCATTTAAAGACGCCTTTGAAATCAAAAGTTTTGTTCCGATGTAAAGGTTTATCTCCTCCATTTTGCTTGCAAGATTAACGACATCAGAAATTATAGTTGGGCTTTTTCTTTCCTCTTCGCCAACAATTCCAAAAATAATCTCTCCCGTGTTGATGGAAATCCTCGCATCAATGGCTGGAAGCTCCTTCTGGCTTTTGTTTTTCACATCAATCGCCCTCAAAATTGCGTGCGCGCACTCAATCGCATCCTGTGGCTTTGAAAACACCGAAAGCACTCCATCACCCAAGTATTTGTCAATAAAGCCGTCATACCTCCTAATCAAAGGCGCAACAACCTTCAAATATGAATTTATATAATTGAAATTCTCTTCAAGGCTCAAACTTCTTGAAATGTTTGTTGCACTTTTCAGGTCACAAAACAAAGTTGTCGCATTTTTCTTCACCTGATTGCCAAGTTCCAATTCCTCTATGCTGTTTTTTCCAAGAAACTTAAAAAACTGCTTTGGAATAAATTTTTGCGCCTCAAGATTTGTCTGTTTGAGTTTGTTTTCCTTCTCTTTATAATTGTAATTTATTTTGTTGAGCGAATCCTCAATCACCCTAAACTGCTTTCCACCCCCAATCTTGTATTCGTCATAACGCATCCTGCCATCACCCAACTTTTGCGTGGCGGCCTCAACGCGAGACAGCGGTCTGCAAGCAAACAAGATAATCACAAAGAGTGCGATCAAATATATGAGGGTTGCAAGGCCTGCCCAAAGATAGTTGTTAAAACTGGTCTGTTCGGTTGTAATTTTTAAAGTTGTTCTGACTGACGCGGCAAGTTTACCCTCCATGCCCTTGACTGCCGTGATGTAAACCATAAAAATCCCATAAACAAGAGTCACGGGCAAAACTGAAAAGAATATCACATTTGAAAGCCTTTGAGTTTTCAGAAACTTAAAAAACAAAATGCCAGCCAAAATGTTCCAAACAACTTGAAATGCCAAACTTGTCCATGCAAGAGGAGTGAAATTAAACACAAATCCATTTCCTGTAGGAACAACCGCCGCCAGAAGATATTTTGTCAAATAGAGGTTTGGCACAAACAGCAAAATTGTCAAAATCAAAATGATCTTTGTAAAAGTTTTCATGCAAGTAGTTTGTCGAACAAAAATCATTTGTATGCACGCGAAAAATGTCAAATTTTGGTATAACAAAAAAATATTTGCAAACAATAGGTTTGAAGGAGAAGAAAATGGAAAACAACGAAAAACTTACGGCATATCTCAATGCCATATATCAAAACACAAAGACTGCAATGCAGTCGATTGAGGACATCATAACAAAAGCCGAGGACCCAAAACTTATTGAAGAACTTTCAAAAGAGCAAGATGAATACAGTTGTCTTGCAAGAGAGTGCGTGAATTTTGCAAAGGCAGAAAAGATTGAGGACATAAAGGACAACAACTGGATTGAAAAGGCAAGACTGTGGAGCAGTGTAAACATGAGCACGATGATGGACAAATCAAATCGCAAGATTGCCGAACTGATGCTGATTGGCACTTTCATGGGAATAATAACATGCATAAAGGACAAAGATGACCACAAAGGTGTTTCAAAGGAATTGGATGAAATTATAGACAAATTATATCATTTTGAAAGAAATAATATCGACAGATTGATTCCATTTTTAACAGAAAATAAATAAAAATGCAATTTTTTTGCATTTTTTTATTATTTTTTATCATTTATTTGATAATTTTTTAATAAATTCAAAATCATTTCTTCGCCAAGCAAAAAACATCGCCCAGAATCCAACTGAACACAAAACAGATATGTCTTTGAAGTTTGCATTTTTGACACAAGTTGTCCCAATGTGACCTGTGGAGAAATCAAAACAACACTGGGCTTTGCAAACTCCTTTCTCTTCTTGCAGAAGACTGAGACCTTTTCAAACTTGGTGGTGAAATTCAGGTCAATGATGCCCCCAATCAAAAAGACTGAAAATAACAGATATGTCGGATTGAAATTTATGAAACAAAAGGCAACAAACAAAACAAAAAACAGTCCGCTCAACAAGATGTTCAGAAAAACAGTTATCTTTTTTGCAATTTTGCCAGAGAAGAAAAATTGGCTGAGGCAAATAAACACCCTGCCGCCATCAAGTGGATAGGCAGGAAAAAGGTTGAACAGTGCAAGCAAAGTGGAGATAGTCACAAAACTCTCAGAAAAATGATAGACGGATGGAAAAAGCCACCATATGCCAACAACAAACAGCGATGAAACAAAATTTGCAAGCGGCCCAGCAACCGCAATTTTGACTTCGTCCCTATAGTCCAAATTTTCATCGGCATATGAAAGCGCAACGCCATATGGAGAGATGGAAAATTTTGAAAGCGTATAGCCCAAATGTTTTGCAACCAAATAGTGACCAAATTCATGTATTGTTATTGCAAGAACATAATTTAATGCAGCAATGGGTCCAAGGACAAGCAGCAACCACATCCAAATAATGAGGCTGATTGGGTGAACAGAAAACTTCACTTTCTCACAAAGAAAAAACACAAAATCACAGCAAAAATGCAAAAAATAAGCGTAAAAATCGCAAATTTTATTGAAATTTTGTGTTTTGGCTTTATTTTATGATAATTTATTCCGTATGATTTTTGCTTGTCCACACAATATTGTATGCTGGAAACAATATAAAAATAGCCAAAAAATAAAAATCGCATTTCTGCGATTTTCTATTCTATTTTTTGCACTCCCTCTTCGCCATTTAAAAAGTCTGGCACTTCTTCCTCAACAGGAAGTGGAAATTCGTTATACAAACTGTCGCTCTTGGTCTCGCCCTCTTCAATGACTTTGATTCTTTCAAGCAATGATTCATAGTCTGGCAAGTCAGCAAGGTCTCTGAGGTTGAATCTCTTCAAAAAGTTTTCGGTTGTTCCAAACATCAGTGGTTTTCCAACTGCATCTTTTCTGCCAACAACTTCAATCATGTTTTGTTCACTTAAAATTTGCACAGCATAGTCACTGTTCACTGTTCTTATCTCTTCAATCTCCAACTTTGTGATTGGCTGCTTGTATGCAATAATCGCCAAGGTTTCAAGTGCCGCACGCGTCAGCGTCTTTTCTCTTATAGGGTTCAAGACTGCACTGATAAGTTCTGCATATTGCGGGTTTGACGAAAGTTGAACCTTGTTTTTATATTCAATGACATGAATTCCACTTTCTCCGCAAAAAGTCTTTGCCAATTCATCAACGGCCTTTTGAACTTCTTTTTCGGTTATATTAAGTTTTTCAGCAATAAAGGATTTTTCAACCCCATCACCTGCCACAAAGAGCACCGATAGAACGATGTCTTTTATATTTTTTAAACCACTCATCTCACACCTCGTTTGCAGTAATAATAATCTTTCCAAAAGTGCCATTTTGCAACACTTTGATTGTCTGCAACTTTAAAAGTTCCAGCAGTGCCAGAAAGACGTTTATAAGTTCGCTCTTGGTCATGTCGTCGCTGAACAACTCTTCAAATTCAAAACGCTTTCGCTCCTTTGAAAAGTTTCTGATTGCAATGATTTTTTCTGCCACTGTAAAGCGGTCTTTCACAATCTTCTTTGGAGTGTCGTCCATCGCAACTTTCTTAAGTTCTTGCTTTGTCAAAAGTTTTGCAAAAGCGTCCAAAAGTTGGTCAAGCACCATGTCTTTCATGACAATCTTAACTTTTTCCGTTTCCTTTCCCGGTGCACGATACAACTTGTTTACGTCCTCAATTTGTTTCAGATTTGAGCCAACCTCTTTGAAGAGTTTGTATTCCTCAAGTCGTCTCAAAAGCAGAGCCTCATCGCTGTCCTCCTCCACAACCTCCTCTTCGGTTGGAAGAACGCTCTTTGATTTGATTTCAATAAGTGTTGCTGCAACGGTGATAAATTCGCTGGCCTTGTCCATATCGACATTTTTGATGTCCTGCATATATTCAAGATATTGCTCTGTTATGTCGGCAAGTTTGACTGTTGAAATGTCCAACTTTGCCTCTTTGATAAGGTGCAACAATAAATCAAGTGGACCTTCAAACACATCCAACTTAAATCTCATCACATCGCCGCTGTTTAAGAGCATGTCTTGTTGTGGCTGCTCTGCATTTTCTTCAGACATAACAAAATTATATCAAAACACAAGCAAAAACGCAAGAAAAAACGCACCAAAAGTGCGTTTGTTCATCTACCATTTTCCCAAAACTGTGTGAGTTGTTTCGATATACGACCTTGGCTTTATGTTTTCTTTGACAACAATAGGAATTTCCTTCACCAAATTGCCATTTCTTGTGACAACCGCCTTGCCGACAACATCTCCAACCTTGCTTGGTGCTTTGACAGCCTTGTTTGTCTCCACACAAACTTCAAAACCCAATTTGTCACCTTTCTTCACCACTGCAGAAAAACTTTCGTTTGCAAAGACATCTGTTTCCTCCGTCTTGCCTTTGATGATTGGAAGTCTTGCGATTGCCACATCACTGTCCACCAACTTTTCGCTTTCAAAATTTGAAAAACCATAATTGAGCAGGCTCGCACTTTCATTAAAACGCGTCTTACTGTTTGGCGCACCAACAATCACAGAAATCAAACGCATGTTGCCTCTCTTTGCCGACGCTCCAAGGCAACATCCTGCCTCATTTGTGGAGCCCGTTTTTCCTCCGTCACACCCCTGAAAATATCTGATAAGTCTGTTTGTGTTCACAAGTTCGGTGGTGCGTCCTGATGGATGCGTGAGTTCGTCCATCCAGATGGTGCTGTATTTGTGATATATCTCATGTTTCAATATTTCTTTAAGCACAATGGCCGTGTCCTTTGCAGAAGAATATTGTTCTGGTGCAGGAAGACCCGTGCAATTTGCATAGTGAGTGTCCGTCATGCCCAACTCTTTTGCCTTTCTGTTCATGCGATTTGTAAAAGCGTTTTCGTTTCCATTAAAGTATTCGGCGAGTGCGACGCTTGCATCGTTTGCCGACGCCATGATGACACTCTTCAAAAGGTCCTCAAAGGTATAATCAACATATGGGTCAAGGAAAACCTGCGAGCCTCCCATGCTGGACGCATTTTCTGTTGTGGTGATTTTTGTGTCAAGCGCGACATTTTCCTCATCAAGTTCTTCAAGCGAAATGAGAATTGTCATCATCTTCACCATGCTTGCAACAGGAAGATGCTGCTCGGCATCCTTCGAAAAGAGCACATCTCCACTGTCATATTCCATCAATATTGCACTTTTGCTTGTGATGTCAATGTCGCTCTGCTCGGCGTAACACTGCTCAGCACTTTGCATGTTGCAGCACAAGATTGTAAACGCCAACACGCACAATATGCAAGATGTCCAAAATTTCTTCATAAAAAAACTCCTTTTTTAGTAGTTTTCATCAAAAGAAGTTTTTTATTCAAAGTCAAAAATCAAATCACCATAATCACTTTTCCATTAAGGGAAATCAGCAGCAGCGTCTCCGCCAAATTCAGCAAGAAAAACGCAACAAATGCAAGCGTAATAAAAACCGCCTTGTTGCACTCACAAGTGCCATAACATCTGGCATTTATGTTAATTTTCATAAGCACGATGGAATACATAATCATTGCAAAGAGTGTCAAAAGTTGAAGCGGCAAAACAACAACAAAGGCGGTGAAGATTGCGCCAAAGCCATAGAAGATGATAATCAAAGAAAAGTTCAGTCCAAAAAGATAGGCTCTATACACAAACAGGATTTCCGACAGGAAGAACAATTTTGGAGCAAAGGCAAGTGCCGTCAAAATGGCAAGGTTTAAAAACAAAGAAAAACAACGCAAGAAAAAAGCGGAGGATGACAAGACAAATCCGTTGTAAAAATTGTTTATATCAATGTCTTGAAGCCTGCCAAGTGCGTAAGAATTTTTTGCCTTTATGGCAACCAAAATTCCGGTTATGATTGCAATAAAAACCAAAACAAATGTTGCGATAAGTTTGATTTTGTTTGCCTTGACTGCACTTATGCAAGAATATTTCAAACCATTTTTAAATGTCTGCATTTTATATGACTTTGCCATGGAATATAATATGCTGGACATTTTTAATGTATGTTAGGCGTCACAGCAATTCGCAAGCCAAAATTTTCAGTTGCTCATAGGTGATTCCGCCCTGAAAATAGGCAATATATGGTTTTTTGATTGGACTGTCGCAAGAAAGTTCCAACGATGCCCCTTCAACAAAAGTGCCTGCTGCCATGATGACATTGGTTGTGTAGCCCGCCATAGGATATGGGGTTGGAACAAAACTGCTGTCAACCGGCGACAGTTTTTGTATCAGCCTTACAAAATCAATAAGTTCTTCTTCAGTGTTAAACACCACCGACCTGATTATGTCAAAACATGGCTCGCCTGTTTCGGGTATGACTTTATAGCCTTTGCGTTTCATGACTTCGCCTATCAACGCCCCACCTTTAAGGGCTTGACAAACCACATGAGGAGCAAGAAATATGCCCTGATAAAACAACCTATATCCCGGCTCATAAGAGCCTGTTTCTCTTCCAAGCGAAGGACAAGTAAAGCGGTTTTCAATCTTTTCTATTGCCCTCTTGCTGCCAACAATATAGCCTCCCGTTGGGGCAAGCGAACCTCCAATATTTTTTATGAACGA
>CANRLJ010000038.1 GCA_947631485.1 uncultured Clostridia bacterium
AAATACTGAAAAAACATCCTGTGGCAGTTCCGGGGCTTTTGCACTGCTATTCTGGAAGCATCGAAAGTGCAAGAGAGCTCATCAAAATGGGCTTCAGTTTTTCTTTTGGCGGGGTGACCACTTTCAAAAACGCCAAAAATGTTCAAGAGGTTGTCAGGGCGCTGCCAATGGAAAAAATCTTGCTTGAAACAGACTGTCCATACCTCAGCCCCGAGCCATTTAGAGGCAAAAGAAACGAGCCATCATATGTGAAATATGTGGCTGACAAGATTGCTGAAATAAAGGAAATAAACATAGAGGAGGTTGGAGAAATCACAACCTCAAACGCAAAAAGGTTGTTTGGAATATGATGGATTTTAAGTTTAAAAAGAAATTTGGGCAAAACTTTATATCGGACAAAAACCTGTTAAACGCCATTGTAAATGACGCAGGGATAGGTGCTGGCGACTGCGTCTTAGAGATTGGTGCTGGTGCAGGAAGTTTGACCACGGTGCTGTCTGAAAGAGCAAAAAAAGTTGTTGCCTTTGAAATTGACAAAGATTTGCAAGAAAACTTGTTGTCGCTTGGACTGAAAAATGTTGAGTTTATCTTTGAAGATTTTTTGAAGTTTGACATTTCAAAACTCAAACTCAAAAATTTTAAGGTTGTGGCAAACTTGCCATATTACATCACCACTCCAATCATTTTCAAACTTTTGGAGGAGGGCAAAGGCATCCAAAGTTTGACCATTATGGTTCAAAAAGAGGTTGCCGAAAGAATAATCTCCAATCCTGGCGGAAAGGATTATGGCATCTTGTCCGTGATGATTCAACTTTATGGCGATGCAAAAATCGTCAGAAACATTGGCAGAAATATGTTCTATCCTGCCCCAAATGTTGACAGTGCGCTGCTGCATATTGAAATAAAGCCAAAGTTTGAAGATGTTGACAGAGTGCAGTTTTTTAAGTTTGTGCAAACATGTTTTGCCATGAGAAGAAAAACCCTCTTCAACAATTTGGCGGCAAAATATGACAAAGAATTTTTAAGAAAAACCTTGTCCGAAGAAACCCTAAAAAAGAGGGCAGAAGAATTTTCTCTTGAAGAGTTTGTGGGCATTTTCAAAAGTTTGCAAAAATAGGTTATTCATGCAAGAAAGTCACGCAAAGTGGCTTTTCTTTAAGGTCGTTTATTGTGATTCCATTTGCGACACATTTTCCATTTTCATTGAATAAACACTTTGCCTTGCAGTCAATTTGCAAAGTGGCAGAGTCTCTTTGTGGGGCATACTCCGGAGGCGAGTCCGTGAACATCCATTTTGTCTTGTCCACTGCGGGCTTGTCGCCCTTTTCATATCTGTCACACTCTGTGTTTGTCTTGATTAAAATTTCTTTTGCACGGCATGTGTATTTGTCGTTATAGAAGCACTTTGTCTTTCTGCACCTTATATCCATCTTGTCACCTCGCATATATTTTTGACCAATTCTTGACAAAACAAACACAATGATGTAAACTTGTCTTGTGAGGTGAATATGAAAGTTGTTCTTTTAGACAATGTGAAAGGCACGGGCAAAAAGGGAGAAATCAAAGAGGTTGCTGATGGCTTTGCAAACAACTTTCTCTTAAAGAAAGGGCTTGCAAGGGTTGCAAATGCAAGTGCTTTAAACGAAAACAAAATTCAAAAGGATGCATCTGCCTATCATAAACAACAAGAAATCTTAAGGGCAAAAGAGCTTGCCAAAAAGATTGAGGGCATTTCAGTGAAACTGAAGATTAAGTGCGGCGAAAATGGCAGAACATTTGGCTCGGTGACAAGCAAAGAAATCAGCGACGAACTATCCAAACTTGGAATCCAACTAGACAAGAAGAAGATTGATTTGAAAGACGCAATAAAAACGACAGGTGCTTTTTCTGTAGTTGCAAAGATATATCCAGAAATTTCTGCAAAATTCACAGTTGTTGTTGAGGCGCAGTCCTAGTTTTTGAATTTGTTTTTGCAATATTTCTGATTTATCAAAGAAGAGACAGAACAAGAGATTTGATTTAACAAAATTCTCAACTGTTCAAGTTGTTCTGTGTCAAGGCCGTGTGCCAATTCCATGGCAATGCTGGTGGCCAACAAAATCAGTTCTTCATCGGTGCAACGCATATTTATATATATTTGAGGACATAAAAAATTGCCAAATAGTTGTGCAATTTTTTTAAATATATTGCAAATGAAAATAAAGTGTTGTATAATATCTGCATGAGGACAAAAAGAAGAAACAAATCTTTTGGCGTTGTTGAGTCTCCATTGCCAAACCAAACACCAGAAGAAGAGGCAAAGGACAAAGAGATTGAAAAACTCCAAAAAGAGTTCACACAACTACTGTATTACCAAAGAAAGCAAAAATCCTGTTTGCTTGGGGATTTTGCCGGTGGCACATATGACATAACCGACCAAAACATCGTTCAGGCACTGATGAAACTGCCAAAGAAGTATGAAAATCAGGAGGGAGATTCGGTTTATCTCTCCACAAAACTTGACGACTTTGTGTTGAATTTCAGAGTCGACCTTGATATTTCCTATTCTTATTGTGACGCCAGATTGTGGATTATTGAAATCGAACAATCGGCAGATGAGGACATAAAGCACACAACCCAACTTGACAGGGTGGTAGATATATTCTCAAGATTTCAGAAAAAGGCTATTTGAGAATTGGAACGTCTATTATGATGACCAACAGGTTGTCAAAGATGCCTTTTTGTATCACCTTTTGCATATGCAAAGGGAAGAATTTTTGTTCAGCAAAGAACTTGTTGCAATCTTGTCGCAACTGTATGTTCTCCGTATGCTGAAATTCTTGGAAGGGTTTGGAGAACTTGGCGAAAAGATACAAATAGATTTTCGCAGAGCCATGGAAGCAAAGACAGAACTTGACCCATCAATCACAATGGACTTTGCCCTGCAAAAAGAAATTTTGGACAACATAATATTAAAGCACGGCGCACTCAAGCAGATATTAAAAGACAAACAAGGTGCAGAGATTGTTGAAAACTTCACCACTCCATTAAACAAAATTCGTGCAAAATCCTTTGACACAATCACAGAAAATGTGAAAAAAGCAGAAAAGGAAGAAAAGAAGGAAACAAAGACAACAACGCCTGTGGTCAAAAAGAAAGGCGGCTCTTCGGCATCGGTGACCAAGCCAAGCCCAAAAATTGATGTTTCAAAACTCTTTAAAAACGAATATCATCCTGGCTCGCAGCCAACAAGAATCAACCCAATTCCTGTGTTTATCACTCCAAATCGCCAGGAGACTCCTGTTCAAGAAGCCCCAACAAACCCTGTTCCGCCAATGCAGCCTGTTCCTCCAACACCACCACAGCCAGAAAATGTTGGCACGGAGGAGGATGTTGCTCAGCAGTCGGAAATTGCGGATTTGATGCGTGACCTGGGTGTTGCAACAACTGAAACGCAGCAGGCGACACAGTTGGGAATAGGAGAAGAAAGAACGACAACCAAAACTTTGGACAGCACGCCAAATGTCACAGATGCACAGCGGCTTAACGGACTTAACAAATAACTTAGCAAATAAAAAAAGAGATGAAATTTTCATCTCTTTTTATTTTACCAATTCTTTCCTCTTGGAGTGTAAGGTTTTACTGTTGGGTCTGAAAGGCCTCTTCGAATTCCGGCCAGAGGGTGTGGCTCGCCCACAGCAATCACTTTCAGGTTTTGTTCGGCTTTAAAGTTGCTGTCTATGCACTCTTCAAGACTTGAAACAAATGCGTCTGCAAGTTCTTTTGAACTGAGTTTTTGTCCGTCAATTTCTTTGCCTTGTTGAATTTTTTCATACATTTGTTGGAACAAATCTATGTTTGGCAAAGTCACTTTATTGAAGTTTGGGTCGTTGTTTAAAATGATTCTGAAGAAGTGCTTTCCAAGTTGATTTCCCAATATCTTGATTTTTTCATACAAATCATTTGCGTCTTGCACAGAAAGTTTGTCGGCAATAAAACCAATAAAGGATGACATTGTTGGGTCTGCAAATTCTTTGTATCTTCTTACAATATCAACGGCCCTTGGTCTGTCATCTTTGGTGTATTTTGACACTGTAGATTTTCCTAAATATATCCTTTCCATATGTATCTCACTCCTTATGCCTATTAAACTTGTCTTCATTATAGCATGTTTTTCTGTGTTTGTAAATACCCTTTTTAAAAATTTTTGAATATTTTGCCTTTTCTATTGCACCATAAAGTTGACATGAAAAGCACAAGTTCTCGTTTGGGCTACAGCGCCTTGATACTGCTTGCCAGCGGTTTTGTATGCAAAGTCCTTGGGGCGTTGTTCAGGCTTCCGCTGACAAATTTTCTTGGAATTGAGGGGATTGGTGTGTTTCAACTTGTCATGTCGCTGTATTCTTTTGCGCTTGTGCTGACGTGTGGGGGTGTCAGTGTGAGCCTTTCAAAACTCATAGGCACGGCGCGTGCAAAAGGGGAATATCAAAAAATTAAGGGCTACCTTTTGCAATCAATTCTTGTTGGGGTTGGAATTGGGCTTTTGCTTGGAATATTGTTTCTTCTTTTGGGAAATGTAATTTCTTCCCTGCAAGGAATTCAAGCAAGGGAAAGTTATTTGTTGTTTGTTTTGCTGTTGCCACTTGGGGCTGGAATTGCCGCGTTTAGAGGCTTCTTTCAGGGCTTTGAAAACATGTTGCCAACTGCCGTAAGTCAGGTGGTGGAACAGACCGTCAAATTTGCCCTTGGGCTTTTGTTTGCCTTCTATTTTGGCAGATTTGGTGCGTCAAGTGGCGTGTTTGGTGCTTTTTTGGGGATTGTGCTGAGTGAAGTTGTGGCATTTGCCTACATCTATGCCTATTATTTTTTGAAGAGAAATAAAATCCAAAATCTTGATTCCTATGTCTTCACAAGCGAGGTGAGGCAAGACTTTAACAGGGCAAATTTTTTGCTTATGTTTTCGGCGTCAATAATTCCGCTCACAAATGCCTTTGACGCCATGTTTATTGTGCCAAGGCTGTGTCTGGCGGGCTTTGACAGGGTGGCGGCAACCCAACTTTATGGCTTGCAGACCGGCGTTGTTGGGGCAGTGTTGAATTTTCCTCTGATAATTTCGATGGCGGTGACCACGGCACTGCTTCCAAACATATCCTATGCAATTTCGCGAGGTGTAGGAGGAAAGCACATCATCGAACAAGGCCTGAAGATTTTGCTTTTTTTGATTCTTCCCACAACTTTTGGCATGGTGGCAATATCCAAAGGGCTGCTGCCACTGATATACAAAAATTTGAACAAACAACTGCTTGAAAAGGCGTTTCAACTTATGATTTTTGGTGGATTTTCTGTGATTTTTACTGCTTTTCAGCAGTATTTGGTCATGCTTTTGCAGGCAAATGGAGAGTTTAGATTTATTCTCCTAAGCACATTTATTGGCGGATTGATAAAAATTTTGCTGACCTTTTTTCTTTCATCGCTGCCAAACTTCAACATCTTTGCTTTGCCACTTGGAAACTTGCTGCTTTCTGCACTTGTGGCAGTTCTTGCCGTTTGGAAACTTAAAAGAAGAGTGAATTTTGTCATATCTTTCAGCGAGGCTTTCTATTTGATTTTCAGCACAGTTTGCATGTATTTTGCCGTCTATACTTTTGTGAACTGCCAATATTTCAACAAAATCCTAAATGTCACTTTTGGGGTGCTGATAGGGGTGCTTGTGTATGCCGTATTCACGACACCATTTCTTGTTAGGCTTGGGCTTTTTGAGAGAAAAGAAAAAAAAGAGGTTTAAATATATTTGAAATGATAAAAATTCAGGAGGAGGGAGACGATGAACAAGTCAGAATTTTCAGAAATTTTATCAAAGAAAACAAAACTATCAAAGGAAAAGTGTGAACTCTTTTTGACACAGATGAAGGATTGTCTTTTGGAGGTGTGCTCCAAGGGTGAGGATGTGTCGATAAGAAACTTTGGAAGGTTTAGTTTACAGGAAAAGGCAAGAAGAAGATATCTCAATCCTCAAACAAAAAGAATCTACGAGGTTGAGCCGAAAAAGTATATAAATTTCAAGGGCTTTAAGAGTTTTAAATATGGCGTAAAATAAAAAACAGGCGTTTGCCTGTTTTTTCTAATATTTGCAGTTTTTTGGTGTCCTTGGAAATGGTATTACATCCCTTATGTTTTTCATGCCGGTCACATACATCATAAATCTGTCAAAACCCATGCCAAAGCCGCTGTGCTTTACGCTGCCAAACTTTCTTAAATTTAAGAACCACCAATAATCTTCTTCCCTCAGCCCCAATTCATGAATTCTGTCAATCAGCACATCATATCTTTCTTCTCTTTCACTTGCGCCACAAAGTTCGCCTATGCCCGGAACAAGTAGGTCGGTGGCCTTGACGGTTTTGTTGTCGTCATTAAGACGCATATAAAAGGCCTTTATGTCCTTTGGATAGTTATACACAAACACCGGCCTTTTGTAGATGACTTCAGTCAGATATTTCTCGTGCTCTGTCTGTATGTCGCAGCCCCATTTGACCTTAAATTCAAAATTCTTGTTGTTTTTTGAAAGTTCTTCAATTGCAGTGTCATAGGTTATTCTTGCAAATTCGCTTTCAGCAACATTGCGCAGTTTTGCAATCAGACCTGGCTCAACAAAACTGTCAAACATTTCAAGTTCGTCCTTGCACTTTTCAAACAAGCGATTGATGACAAACTTCACCATCTCTTCCATGATGTCCATATCGTCAAAAAGTTCATAAAACGCCATTTCTGGCTCGATGTGCCAAAATTCGTTCATGTGCTTGACCGTGTTGCTGTTTTCCGCCCTAAATGATGGGCCAAAAGTGTAGATGTTTCCAAAGGCAAGGGCAAATGCTTCGCCTTCAAGTTGGCATGAAGGAGACAAAAACACCTTTCCGCCCAAAAGTTCGTCCTCAGGTTTGAGTTTTTTTCCTGAATAGATGTCTTGCGTGCTGACCCTAAACAGTTCTCCAGCGCCCTCGCAGTCTGAGGAGGTGAGGATTGGCGCGTGAACATACACAAAGCCCTTGTCGTTGAAGAATTTGTGCAGGGCAAAGGACGCCTCACTTCTAACTCTGAAAACGGCATTAAACAAATTTGTCCTTGGTCGGAGATATGCCTGCTCACGCAGAACTTCCAAGGAAGTGCGCTTCTTTTGAATTGGATAGGTTGTGTCTGTTTGAGAAAGAATCTCAACTTCTGTGGCGTCAAGTTCATATGGTTGTTTTGCCGAAGGCGTCAACTTTAAAACGCCGTGGCAGATTACACTGCTTCCGGTGTTCAGCCTTGTGACATCGGCATAGTTTGCCAATTTGTCGGCATTTAACACAACCTGCAAGCCCTTGAAGGTTGTTCCATCGTTTAAATCAACAAAGCCAAAGGTCTTCATGTCTCTGACCGATCTCACCCAGCCGCCAACGGTGATGTTTTTGCCGTCAAAACTCTTTGGGTCGTTTGCAATCTTTAACAAATCAATCTTTTTCATATTTTTCTCCTTTATTATGGATCCAATCTGTCTGGCCCACGGAACAAGAAC
>CANRLJ010000039.1 GCA_947631485.1 uncultured Clostridia bacterium
GGTGACCCCGACGGGATTCGAACCCATGATACCGCCGTGAAAGGGCGGTGTCTTAACCGCTTGACCACGGGGCCAAATTTAGAGACGATGTAAGTATAAACTAAACTACGCCTTAAAGTCAAGTATTTTTCGAAAAAATTTGACTTGATTTTTTGAAAGATGTTAAAATTTCATCGTGAATAAACGAGATAGTTATGTTTTCAGGGCAAGGTTGCATAAAGCCTTCAAGGGCGTTGGCGAGTGGATGAATCATCTGCTTTTTCCGGATGATATAAAATGTATTTTCTGCGGAGACGACATTTCAAACTTTTATGACAAACCGTATTGTGAAGATTGTGAAAAGACACTGCCGCTTAATGATGGACATGTTTGCAAAGTTTGTGATATGCCAATCAAGGCGGATGAAGAGGTTTGCGATTTTTGCAAGAAGGAAAAGAAGTTTTTCGAACGCGCATTTTGCCCTTTTATATATGAAAAGGAAGTCAAAAACAAAATTCTTGCCTTTAAGGACAGTAACAAGAGATATCTTTCAAAGGGCTTTGCCATTTTGATTGCAAAACGAATTTTGTCTGCAAACATAAACATAAATTACATAACCTACATACCAATGTCGGCAAAGGGCGAAAAGAGAAGGGGTTTCAATCAAGCCAAACTGCTTGCGGAAGAGATTGGAAAAATTTTGCATAAACCTGTTGTTTGCTTTTTCAATAAGGACAAGGATTTTGAAAAGCAAAAGTCTTTGACCTACAAAGAAAGACAGGCGGCAATGATTGGCATGTATTCCTTAAAAGAGGCAAACATAAAGCGCACCGACAATGTTTTGATTGTTGATGATGTCATCACAACCACCGCAACAGTAAATTATTGTGCAGGTCTGTTGCATCCAAAGGTGAACAAGGTTTATGTTTGTGCAGTTGCAAGGACAAATCACAACCCAATCAATGAAATTTCGGTTTCAAATCAAAAAAAATTGGAAAAAGAACTTAAAAAAAGAAAAAATAAAAATTAAAGCACAAATCAAAACAAGCCCGTAAATACGGAAGGAAAATTGTTTTTCAAAAGGCAAAAAAATAATTTAAAAATATTTTTTAAAAATTTTAGAATTTTTTGTCAAATCGTTTGGAATTTTGAAATTTATGTGATATTATAGACTTGTAATCAAATAAAGACGCATAATTGTCGTTTAAATTTGAAACAATAATTTTGAATTATTGGAGGTTAAGAATATGTTTTCAACATTATTAGCACAAACTATAACTTCTTGGCAAGGGTTATTTGATGAAGGTGGTCCACTTGCAGGAACAGCTTACGGAAAGTGGGTTCCAAGTCTTTTGACCGTTTTATCAACTGTTCTTTGGGTTGTTTTGGCGCTTGTTGGTGCTGCTGGCGGAATTTATGCAATCTATGTTGGCATCAAAATGGCAAGAGCAGACAGTGCAGAACAGCGTGATGAAAACAAAAAACGTATGATAAACATCATCGTTGCTATTGTTGTCACCATCGTGCTGATTATTTTCTTCAATGTGTTCCTTCCTATGATTATTGGCGCATTTACAAGCGGAACAAATTGGGATGACCCAAATAAGAAGGTAGAAGATGAAGGAGTTGTTAGAACAATTCTTACAGCAGGAAAGATTTTGTTACGATTTCCACTATAATTTGAGTTAACTCCTCTCAAAGAGTTATAATAAAAAAAACAAGTGTTCCCCTTTTCACTTGTTTTTTTATTCGCGGGGACAACTGAGGTGAAAACTACGCTGGTGGCTCGTTTTGCCCTTTTGGCAAAAGCATCGCATTAACGCTTGTTTTCACCCTCTTCTTGCGCCGAGTGAAAACCGCACTACGTTGGCGGTTTTGCGCAATCGTTTTAGAAGGTCTTTGCGGGCTCTGAGATGTTTCGCTTACGCTCAACATGACAACAAAAATGAGGTTTTTCATGCTCTCTCATCCTGAACGAAGTGAAGGATCTCTGCCATCCTAATGTCTGCTCTCTGTCATCCTGAGTGGAACGAAGGATCTAGATGTTTCGCTGCGCTCAACATGACATGGTTGGGTTTGTCATCCTGAACGAAGTGAAGGATCTAGATGTTTCGCTTCGCTCAACATGACAATAAAAAATACTCAACATGACAATGAGGAAACGCTCAACATGACAACAAGAAGGTTTTTCTGTTGTATAATTTCTTCTTTGTTATTTATACTATTTATATGAAATTTGTCAAAAGTCTTGGGCTGTGTTTATGTTTTATGGCTGTCATATTGTGTTCTGGTTGCGGGGAAAAGGAACTTTCTTCTGCAAACGTCTTTCGTGATGATGCTCGTACCGGTGGAACGCTTTCGTTTGTCTATGACAAGGACGACAGAGTGATTTACATAGGCGGGGAGGACGAATACATCCAATACTCTTCGGCTGACGAAGAACGAGGTTTGAGTGCAGGAAATCGCGTTGGGCTGAAGGTGGTTGCGCCAGACGAAAAACTTGACTTAAATGAATCAAGGCTTGAAATGAACAAGGTTGTTTACAGCGGTGGCAGTTTTTTGGAGAGTGAAAACGGCGAAAAACAAAGGTTTTTTGTGATTAAACCACTTTTTTCTGACAAGGTGAGAGAGGTTTCTTTTAAGGTTTGTTGGCAGGATGGCACAAAGGAGCAAACATACAAAGTTGTTGTTAAAGACGGCACAAAGTTTTTGGAGAAGGAATAATGCCGCACTGCCGATTGTCATGTTGAGCGCTTTTATTGTCATGAGCGTTTCTTGTTGTCATGTTGAGCGAAAGCGAAACATCTATATCCTTCGGCAAAGCCTCAGGATGACAAGGAAAGGGATGACAAAGAGAGATCCTTCACTTCGTTCAGGATGACAAGGGGATGGATGACAAACAGGACAAATCTTGAAAAAATTTGGAAAAAGGCTTTACTTTTTGTCTTTTTTGTGTTAAAATCTTTAAGAATTTTAAGGAGAATTCTTGTTATGATGATTGAACCACCTATTGACACCCTTACAGAAAAAGCAGGCGGAAACAAATATGTTTTGTCAATCTTGGCTGCTAAACGCGCAAAGGAAATTGAAACCACAAGAAGAGCAGAACTTGCAACTGCTGACAAAAAATCAATCTCATTGGCTTTGGATGAGATTTATGAAGGAAAGGTCGTTCCAAGCGATATAGACTAAATCAAGTTGCACACAACTTGATTTTTTATTGCTCAACCTCGTTTTAAAAAATTTGTTTGTGAAAATTGTGGCGTTATGTTATAATTCTACTGTAAAAATTTGCAGTAGAATTTTTTTAGGAGCGTGGATTGTTTGCAAAAGTGATTATTGACCAAGATGCAAAGGCGTTGGACAGGGAGTTTGAATATGAAATCCCTGATGGTCTTGATGTCAAAGAGGGCATGAGAGTTGTTGTGCCTTTCGGAAACAGAAGTTTGCAAGGATTTGTGGTGGGCATCTCGGAGGAGTGCAGTTTTGACAAAGAAAAAGTCAAACCAATTTTGCGCACCATAGAGGACTTTGCTGTCATCAAAAAAGAGATGTTGCAGTTGATGTTTTATATGGCGGACAAAATGCACCTCAAACTTGCCAGCATCTTGCGTCTGTTTTTACCAAGCGAAATGCGAACGGACAAAATCAGAGAACTCATTGTGAAAACCTGCGTCTTGGCAGAAAATTTTTCCATGCCATCAAACAGGGCAAAAAAGCAAATCGAAATTGTTGAATATTTGAAGGGATGCGGCTCGGAAAAGATGTCCGAACTTTCAAACCGCTTTGGCTATGCATCACTTTCGGCACTCATTAAAAACGGCACGATTGTTGTGGAAGAACATCATCAAAACCGAACTCCAGAGTTTGACACACTTGAAAAAGTTGAGAGAAAACTTACGCCGCTGCAACAGAGGGCAGTGGACACCATCTCGGAAGACAAAACTTATCTTTTGCACGGAGTTACGGGCAGCGGCAAGACCGAAGTTTATATGAATTTGATTGAAAAACAACTTGCAAAAGGCAAGACTGCCATTATGCTTGTGCCAGAGATTTCGCTTACACCACAAGTTTTGGCAAATTTTAAGACGCGTTTTGGCGAGCAAGTTGCACTCATCCACAGCGGACTTTCCGCCGGCGAACGCTTTGACGAGTGGAAGAGAATCTTCTTTGGCGAGGCAAAAGTGATTGTTGGGGCGCGCTCTGCCATCTTTTCACCAATCGAAAATGTCGGAATTATCATCATTGACGAGGAGCATGAGCAAAGTTATGTGTCCGAAAGCAATCCGCGTTATGACACGCACGACATTGCCGAGTTTAGGAGAAAATACAACAACTGCACACTTGTTTTGGGCTCTGCCACACCTTCGATTGACAGTTACGCCAAGGCGATTGATGGGGAATATCAACTTGTCGAGATGCCTGTGCGCGTCAACGGCATGGAGATGCCAAAGATTGTTGTTGTGGACATGTTGATGGAGATGCGCCAGGGCAACAACAAAATATTTTCTATTCCGCTTTATTACGAACTTAAAAACATCATTGAAAACAAAAAGCAGGCCATGATTTTCATAAACAGGCGTGGATTTTCTTCCTTTCAAAGATGCAGGCAGTGTGGATATGTTGCAAAATGTTCTGATTGCGATGTGTCTTTGGTGTATCATGTGTATGAAAACCGCCTTAAATGTCATTATTGTGGCAAGCGTTTTAAGGCTCTTGATGTTTGCCCAAGTTGTGGCAGCACCGACATAAAGCAGGGTGCAGTTGGAACGGAACGCGTGGTTGAGGAACTGAAAAAACTCTTTCCGGATGTTCCAATCTTCCGCATGGACAACGACACAACTTCACGAAAAAATGGTCACCGTGCAATATTAAACCAATTCAGAAACGCCAAACCTGGCATTTTGGTTGGCACGCAGATGATTGCAAAAGGGCACGACTTTGAGGATGTGTTGCTTGTGGGGATTGTTGACGCCGACCAAAGTTTGTATCAGTCGGATTATCGCTCCATCGAGCGCACGTTTCAACTCATCACACAGGTTGCGGGCCGCGCCGGCAGAAGCAGTCAGCAGGGCAGGGTGATTTTGCAGACTTATAGCCCTCGCCATTTTGTTTATAGGTTTGCAACCAACTATGACTACAAAGGTTTCTTCAAAAAAGAGGCAAATCTGCGAAAAGTGACAAACTTTCCGCCTTATGCCAGAATTTTGAGGGTTTTGTTCTCACACGAGGACGAAAAAGTTGTTGCGCAGGAGTGCAAGTTGTGTTTTGGCAAAATAAAAGCCATAAAAGAACAGTATCCTGACGATTTTGTGTATTTGGATGTCATGAAAGCACCGCTAAACAAGATAAAAAACAAGTTTAGATATCAAATTTTGATGCGTTTTAAACTTGAAAAAGCGGACGAAATTGAGAAAAAAGTCTTTGAAACTGTTGACCCAAAGGCAAAATCCTCCGTCTTTTTTGAGGTTAATCCAAACAATTTGAGTTAGGAAAGCACTTTGCGGTTGCAAAATTATTGTTTAAGATGTATAATGCACCATATAGGAGATTTAGATGGCAATTAGAAAAGTTGTTAAAATAGGCAATCAGACGCTGAGAAAAACATCAAAACCTGTCTTGCAGTTCGACGAAAATTTGTGGCAACTTCTTGATGACATGACCGCCACAATGATTGAAACAAAGGGCGTTGGAATTTCCGCAGTTCAGGTGGGAGTGCTTAGGCGCGCCATTGTTGTTCAACTTGAAGACGACAAGTTTTTGGAAATAATAAATCCTCAAATCATAAAGACAAGGGGCAAGGCAATTGAAAGTGAGGGCTGTTTGAGTGTGCCTGGCTTTTATTGTGATGTCGAAAGGCCAAAATATGTGAAAATCAGCGCCTACGACCGAAACGGAAACCCTTTTGAATTTGAAGCAAAGGACTACATCGCAAGGTGCGTCTGCCACGAGATTGACCACCTTAATGGAATACTTTTTGTTGACCTCACCGAAGAGGGAAGAGCATACAAAAAAAGCAATGGGGTGGAGTAGATGAAGATTTTGTTTTTTGGAACTCCACTGTTTGCAGAAATTGTCTTAAAAAAACTTGTTGAAAGCAAGTTTGAGGTTGTTGGGGTTGTGTGTCAAGAGGACAAGCCGTCTGGAAGAGGAAACAAGATGACCTCGCCACACATCGTTTCCCTTGCAAAAGAATACAACTTGCCGGTCTATCAGTTTCCAAAACTTAAAGAGCATATAGAGGAATTTAAGAGTATTGATTTCGACCTCGGAGTGACGGCGTCTTATGGCAAAATTCTTCCAAAGAGCCTTTTGGAAATCATGCCATGCGTCAATGTTCATCCATCATTGCTTCCAAAATATCGCGGGGCGACACCAATTCAGTCGGCACTTTTAAACGGCGACAAAGTCACCGGCGTGACCATCATGAAGACGGAAGTTGGCATGGATGATGGCGACATATATCAGCAAAAAGAGGTTGAAATTTTGCCAGAAGAGGACTATTTGTCGCTTATGCCAAGGCTGGCGGACATTGGGGCAGACATGCTCATTGAAACGCTTACAAAAATTGAAAATGGCACTGCCACACGCACACCACAAAATCACGCAGATGCAACTTTTGTCAAGTTGATACAAAAAGAGGATGCTCTTCTTGATTTTTCTTCCTCTGCAAAAGTTTTGACAAACAAAGTCAGGGCATTTTGTGAAAATCCTGTCTGCTTTTTCTTTGTTGGCGGAGACAGAATCAAGGTGTATAAGGCAAAGCCTCTGCAAATGAGCACAGGCCTGGCTGCTGGGCAAATTGTTCCTGACAAAAAGCACTTTCTTGTTCAAACCTCCGATGGTGTGCTTGAAATTTTGCGTTGTCAAGCACCAGGAGGAAAGATTTTGGATGCGGGCAGTTTTCTTAATGGATTTCACTTTAAAAGTTTGACGGTGGACGCATGATTTTTGATATGACATTTTCGGAAATGCAAGAATATGTTGAAAGTTTGGGCGAGCAAAAATTTCGTGCCAAACAACTTTTTGAGGCCGTCTATCTCTTCAAAAAATTGGAAGAAATTTCAAACTTGCCACAAAGTTTTAAGGAAAAAATAAAAAAAGACTATCTTTCATATGAGGTTGTGGCTCACCTTAAAAGCAAGGACGAAACGGAAAAAGTTGCAATTAAGTTTGCAGATGGAAGCATCGTTGAAAGCGTGCTTTTGAAATATAAATATGGCTACACAGTGTGTGTTTCCACTCAGGTTGGATGCAGGATGGGCTGCAAATTTTGTGCATCCACACTAAATGGCTTGCAAAGAAACCTCACGCCTGGCGAAATTTTGGCACAGGTGCTGTTTTTCAATTCCAGTTTGGGTGCAACCTTAAAAAGCAGAAAGATAACAAACATTGTGCTCATGGGCTGCGGCGAGCCTCTTGACAACTATGACAATGTCACAAAGTTTTTGAGGCTGGTTTCTGCACCAGAAGGAATAAACATAAGCCAAAGAAACATCT
>CANRLJ010000040.1 GCA_947631485.1 uncultured Clostridia bacterium
GGCAAACGCTTTGAAGGAAAGAAAGATAAAGGTTGTCGGAGGAAGATATGGCCTTGGCGGAAAAGAATTCACTCCAAGGATGGCAAAAGCCGTGGTTGACAACTTTGTCAAGATGAAAGACAACTTCACTGTCGGAATATGTGACGATGTTTTAAAATCCTCACTTCCTCTGCCGGAGTATTCGACAAATTTGAAGGAATTTCAGATGAAGTTTTGGGGTCTTGGCTCGGACGGAACCGTTTCGGCAAGCAAAAGCACAATAAAGATTTTGGGCGAAGAACTTGAAAAATATGTTCAGGGCTATTTTGAATATGACAGCAAAAAGAGCGGCAGTTTAACCCGTTCACATGTGCGTGTAAGCGACCACCCAATAAAAAGCACCTATCTTGTTGAGGAAGCAAACATAATCACCATAAGCAACTTCTCATTTGTTCACAGATACAACTGTTTGGAAGGCTTGCAAAAAGGTGGAACTGTTTTAATAAATTCCGTCTTTAACGCAGATGAAGTTGACAAGGTTTTGCCTGACATCTACAAAAAGACCCTGCAAGAAAAGAAGGCAAAATTGTATGTCATAAATGCCCAAAAACTTGCGGAAGAAGTTGGGCTTGGAAACAAAATAAACATGATTATGCAAACCGCATTGTTCAAAGTGTCAAACATAATAGATTTTGACATTGCCCAAACTCAAATTGAAAACTACATCAAAAAGACCTTTTCAAAAAAAGGCAAAGCAACAATCGAAAAAAATCTTTTAGCAAGCAGAAAGACGCTTGAAAGACTGCAAAAAGTGGATGTTGGCAAGTTTACGCTAAACGGAACAACCCTCCGCGAAAAAAACATTGCTGACAAATTCTATCAAAACATCATGAGACCAATAGAAAAACTTGAGGGCGACAAACTTCCCGTGTCCGTCTTTAACAAAGAAGGAATTGTTCCGCAAGGCACTGCAGAGTTTGAAAAACGCGGCTTTGCCCTGCATCTGCCTGTTTGGCTGCCAAAAAACTGTATTCAATGTGGTCAGTGCGTTATGATGTGCCCACACAATGCCATACGCCCAGTGCTGGTCAAAGGAAAGACGCCTGAAGAGATTGAGTTTGCCGCTGCCTTTGGCATGAACGGATATTATTATCGCATACAAATAAGCCCAGAAGATTGCACTGGCTGTGGAGTTTGTGCAAAGACCTGCCCTGCCATAAACAAGGCACTTGAAATGAAGATTTCTGGCGAAGAAATGGAAAAGCAAAAGAAAAATTACAAGATTTTGCAGAAACTTAAAACCGAAAAAGAAACTCCATTTTCCACCGACTTGCCAAAGGGCTTGCAATTCAAGGACAGTTATTTTGCCTTTTCTGGTGCATGTGCTGGCTGTGGCGAAACGCCATACATCCGCCTTGCAACAACTCTCTTTGGCGACCACATGGTGATTGCCAATGCAACCGGCTGTTCAAGCATATATGGCGGCTCTTATCCAAGTTGCCCATATCTTAAAGATGAAAAAGGAAGAGGTCCTGCTTGGGCAAATTCGCTGTTTGAGGACAACGCCGAGTTTGGACTTGGAATTGAGATTGGCAGCAAATTCACATCAAAGCAAAAACAAAGCGTGTGGATTATTGGCGGAGATGGTTGGGCTTATGACATCGGCTACGGTGGGCTTGACCATGTGCTGAACAGCAAAGAAAATGTAAACATCCTTGTGCTTGACACAGAAGTGTATTCAAACACCGGCGGTCAGGCATCAAAATCCACTCCACGCGGTGCGATGGTGAAGTTTGCAAACTCCGGCAAACAGACCAAGAAAAAAGATTTGGTTGCACTTGCCATTGCTTCCAAAAACTGCTATGTTGCACAGGTTTCACTTGGTGCAAATATGGGTCAGTGCATAAAGGCCTTCAAGGAGGCTGAAAATTTTGAGGGCCCAAGTTTGATTGTTGCCTACTCCCCTTGTGTGAATCACGGCTTTGACATGTCAGAAACCTCCACAGAAATGCGAAAGGCAGTTGAGTGCGGATATTGGTCGCTGGTCAGATACAATCCAAAGACAAACAAACTTGAAATCGACAGCACCGCAAACTTTGACAAATATGAAGACTTCATAAACAGAGAAAGCCGTTTCAGTGCAATAAAAGAACTGCGCGGAAAAGAGGCGGAAGCCCTGCTTGAAGAAAACAAAGCCGACGCCCAAAACCGAATAGAATATTTGAAAATGCTGGCAAAAGGAGATTAAATTCTCCTTTTTTCTTGCTTTAAAGCCTAAAAATCTTCTTTTTTATTTGACAAAGACATAAAAAACAACTAAAATTTATATATACTAAATATGGTGGGATTTTCTAAATTCGCCCTATAGTTTGTTTTTAAGGTAGGATTTATGGATATATTTAAGACTTGGCTTGTTGAAACGCCAATAGCACATAGAGGTTTGCACGACAAAAACACTCCCGAAAACTCATTAGAGGCTTTTTCTCGCGCAATAGAAAAGGGTTTTGCAATAGAACTTGATGTCCAACTCATCGCCGACGACACAGTTGTGGTCTTTCATGATGACAGCCTTGCAAGGATGACCGAAAACGATGGATACATCAGATTTTTGCATAAAGACGATTTAAAGGTGCTGAAACTGAAAAACTCAAAAGAAGGAATTCCAACTTTTGAAGAAGTTCTAAAATTTGTTGATGGCAAAGTGCCACTCTTGATTGAGATAAAAAACAAATACAAGGTCGGAAAATTAGAGCAACTTGTGATTGACGCGCTGAAAAACTATAAAGGAGAATATGCTGTTCAATCCTTCAATCCTTTTTCATTAAACTATTTCAAAAAGCATGCCCCAAACATTTTGAGAGGCCAACTTGCAGGGTTTTTCAAAGGCGAAAAGATGAGCCCATACAAAAAGTTTTTCCTGAAGAGGATGTGGTTCAACAAAAAGACCAGCCAGCCAAACTTCATCTCATATGACCTAAAAAATCTTCCAAACCGATTTGTCAAAAAATACAAAGACCTTCCACTTTTGGCTTGGACTGTCAGAAGCAAAGAAGAATATATGAAGATTGTCAAATATTGCGACAACATAATCTTTGAAAACTTCGACCCAGAAATATAAGACAAACAAAAAACAGCAATCGCTGTTTTTTTTGTTGCAAATGTTTATTCAACGGTCACAGACTTGGCAAGATTTCTGGGCTTGTCAGGATTAAAACCCAGCCGAACACAAAATTCAAGTGCCAAAAGTTGCAACGGCACAACCGAAACGATTGGCATCAAACACTCTTCATGCACAGGCAAAACAATTTTGTAGTCCACTTTTGTGTTGTGCTCAAACTGGCTGACAAGCAAAACTTTGCCGCCTCGCGCTCGGATTTCCTCAATGACATTTTCCATCTTTTCCTTCAGCCCTGTTTGTGTTGAGATTGCAATCACAAGTGTTTCATCATCAACCAATGCAAGCGTGCCGTGCTTCAACTCACCTCCCGCAATGCCAAGGCAGTTTAAATAGGCAATCTCTTTCAGTTTCAGTGCGCCCTCCAAACTTGTGACATAATCTTGCTCTCTGCCAACAAAAAATATCTTTTTGAATTTAAACAAACTTTGCAAAATGTCAGAGCCCAAATCGCAAACATTGAAGTCCAGTACAAAACTCTTCAAAGTCTCCAAGTCCTTGCCGGCAAGCATGAGGGCAAACAAAAGCATGGTGAAAAGTTGGCATGTGTATGCCTTTGTGGATGCAACGGCAACCTCCCTGCCTGCAAAAGTTGGCAAGACAAAATCAACAAGATTGTTCAGTGTGCAATAGGACACATTTGTAATGCCCATCGACATCAATCCTTTTTCTTTAATCATCTTTGCACAAGCAATGGTGTCAGCCGTCTCTCCACTTTGGCTGACAAAAATATAGAGGCACTTTTTTGAAAGCACATTTTCATCATATTTAAACTCGCTTGCAAGCGAAACATGTGTTTCTTTTTTGCAGAAATGTCTGATGTATCTTGCACCCATCAAACAACTGTGATAGGCTGTTCCACAAGCAATGAAATGAAAACTTTTAAATGCTTTCAACTGCTGCAAGTCAAAAAATTTTTTGTCTGAAGTGTATTCAAAAAATGTCTTTCTGATTGCCATTGGTTGCTCTTTAACTTCTTTAAGCATGAAATATTTTTCATCGGAAAAATCAGAATAAAAATCAAAATTTTTAAGAAAAACACGATTTTTTTCAATTTTTTTGCCATTTTTATCAAAAAAAACAACATTTTTTGAATTTATGCGCGCAAATTCGTCGTCATCCAAAATATAGCAAAATTCAAATTTTTCAGCAAAAACACTTATGTCACTTGAAGCCAAAACTTCGCCATCCCCAATTGCAACTGCAAGTGGACTATTTCGTTTTGCCAAGAAAATATCTTTGCAATTTTCAAACATCACAGCAAGGGCAAAACTGCCCACAACTTCTCTGCAGGCAGAGACAATTTTTTGCAGATTGTCACCCGGCATTTGAGAGATGACATTTGCCAGCACCTCCGTGTCGGTTTGAGAATAAAATTCTTTTGTCTTTAATGTTGTTTTCAATTTCTCATAGTTTTCAATTATGCCGTTGTGAACTATTGCCACTTTTCCATCTTGCGAAATGTGTGGATGAGAATTGCTTTCGCTGACAACTCCATGCGTCGCCCAACGGGTGTGACCAATCACAATGTTTGCGCAAGTTTTGGCAAGTTTTTTCTCCAAATTTTTGATTTGTCCAACCGACTTCACAACTTTTATTTTGCCATTTTCTATGTATGCAACTCCACTTGAGTCATATCCCCTATATTCAAGTTTTTTCAGTCCCCCAACAATCTCGTCAATCATATTTTCTTTTGAAATTCCAGCGCAAATGCCGCACATAAAAACACTCCTTGCTTTTATCAAGATATGTTTTCATGTTTTGTCGTGACACATTATGGCAAATAAAAAAACTCCTTAAACTCTTAAGGAGCCTTTTATCAAAATCTGATTATGCTTAGGCATTAACAGTCACAGTGTAAACAGTTTCTGCAGTTGTTGTGCTTTCGCTTGGATCAACTGTGGAGTTGCTGTCAACTTTTGCATCGTTGATTGGATCTTTTGGGTTGAATCCATGGAATTTTCCAGCATAAACTGTAATTGTTCCGTCTGTGTTAGGATCTAGTGTGTTTAAAGTGTAGGTTTTAGCATATTTCTCTTGATTTGCAGGATCAGAAGCAACAATCTTGTATTCTCCGCCTTTAATATCAGCCTTTCCTTTAGTAACATAAACGATTGTGCAATCTGCTTGATAGTTTCCACCCTCAACTGTGAGTGAAGCATCTGAGGTTGTTGAGCCAGTTACTGTGAAAATGTAAAGGTCATCAGTCGTAACATTGCCTTCTCCTTTAACAGCAAGATTGCCATTTGTTTTAATCAAGAACATGTTGCGTGCTCCCTCATCATAGTCCATAGACTCTTTAATTGAGAATCCGTTCAAATCGATAGTAACCTCTTCTGTGATTTCAACTGTCTTTGAAATTGTGACATTTCCGGTAAGTTTAACTGAGCCTGCCTCAATGCCTTTCAAGAAATCTGCCTCAGTCATCGTTGGAGTTGTAGAACCGCCGCAGGCAGTTAAAGCAACACAACCAACCAAAATAAATGCAAAGCAAGCCAAAATAGTCATAAATTTTTTCATTTTATTCATATTTTTCTCCTTTTATCTTTTCTTTTTGAATCTTGTGATGACAAGTCCGACTTTTAATCCCTGCCGAATTTTCACAAACTCCTAAACCCCTTGGGTTATTATGATTATAGGAAATGCGGGGGGGGGGATTGTCAAGTGTTTTAAAAAAATATTTTAAACAAATTGAGATTTTTATGCATATAAAAAACTCCCAAAACACTTGAGAGATTTTTGTTGCTTCTTTTCAGCAGTGACAATGAAAAACCTTGCTTTCTGCCGCCTTTTCAAACTTCAAAACAAAAAAAACTCCTCAGAAGAAAGGAGTTTTTGGTGGACTGCCAGGGGCTCGAACCCTGGACCCCCTGATTAAGAGTCAGATGCTCTACCAACTGAGCTAGCAGTCCAAATCTCAGAGAAACACATTGCGTCAAAAGACTAAGGTATTATACAATACGCAATTTTAATTGTCAATCTTTTTTCAAAAATAACAGAAAATTATTCGTCAATATCGTTTTCTATTTCTATATTGCCATGCAAATTTTCAAAATCTCTAATATAGCGCTTTATTGCAATCTCGATTTCTTTGTTTTTGCTTCTGCCATTGAAAGTTGCCATATATTTCAGTTTTTCGTGCAGAGCACACGAAACTCGCAGAGTAAATTTTGGCGTTCTATTCATAAGCCCTCCTTCTAAAATTTTACAAGAAAAAAATTTAAATTATTTAAAAATGACGGCATAAATTCGACAAAATTCGACACTGATGCTTGTGTTTAAAAATTTCGGTGACAGATTTTTGAAAAAAAATATATATCATACTATGAACAACACAAAATATCTAAGCATTGACGCCCTTCTTCACAACATTGCCCAGTTCAAAGACAAGAAAATTTGTGCCATGGTGAAGGCAAACGCCTATGGGCATGGAATCAAAGACATTGTAAGGCAAACACATGCCTTTGTGGATGCCTTTGGCGTGGTTAGTGTTGAGGAAGCAAAGCAAGTTCGTGCAATCTGTGACAATCCAATCCTGATTTGCAGCAAGGTGTTTGACTTAAAGTCATGCAAAAAACACGGCTTTGATGTCATGATTGAAGACGAGGACGACCTTAAGAGGTGCATCAAACAAGGCCTCTCAAACAGTTTGAACTTAAAGATAAATTGTGGCATGAACAGGTTTGGAAACAGCAGTCAACTTTCCCTCAAAATGCTGAACGAACTTTTGCAGGAGAAAAACATAAAATTGAAGAGCATCTACACCCACCTGCCAAGGACAAACTCAAGGCATCAAGTCAAAGCCAGCATCAAGCGATTTGAAAGGCTGAAGGCAGAAATCACGCAAAAGCCCCCAATTTGCTTGGGTGGAAGTGGAGTGCATGATTACAAGTTGGATTATGACATATTGCGACTTGGAATTGGCATGTATGGATATGGCGGGCAAAACTTGCAACCCGTGATGCGAATAACCTCCAAAGTGCTTAAAGTTTTCTACGCCAGACGCGGAGAATATATCGGCTATGGAAAGGAATATAAGGTGCAACGGGATGGACATTTTGCCGTGGTTGGCATTGGTTATGGCGATGGTTTAAGGCGTGCCCTGAGCGGAAAAATCAAGGTGAAAATCAATGAGCGAAGTTATTCGGTTGTTGGAAATATCTGCATGGATGCCCTCTTCATTGAGGCAGATGACAAAGTGGCTGTCGGCGACGAGGTGGAAATCATGTCAGATGCAAGCCAGCGAGCAAAACTCTTGCACACAATCCCCTATGAGATTTTGACAGGCTTCAGCATGCTGAGAAGCAAGAC
>CANRLJ010000041.1 GCA_947631485.1 uncultured Clostridia bacterium
TGAAGCAAAATTTCCGTTCTTGTGTCGACTGAACTTGTCGCTTCGTCCAAAATCATCATTGGACGATCCTCCAACATCGTTCTGGCAATGGTGAGAAGTTGCTTTTGTCCTGAGGACAAGTTTATGCTGTCGCTTATCAGCGTGTCATAGCCCTTTGGCAGCGTTTGAATAAAGTGGTCAACGCCAACTTTTTTGCAGGCGTCCACTATTTGCTGGTCGGTGACATTTGCGTTGTTGTAACGCAAATTTTCCTTTATCGTCCCCTCAAACAGCCAGGTGTCTTGCAAAACCATGCCAAACAAGCGGTGCACATTTTCACGCGTCAGCGAGGTGGTTGGAATTCCATCAATCAAAATCTGCCCATCATTGACCTCATAAAACCTCATAAGCAAGTTTACAAGTGTGGTTTTGCCTGCACCCGTTGGTCCAACAATGGCAACCTTTTGCCCAGCATTGATTTTTGCTGAAAAATCTTTGATTATCGTCTTGTCTTTGTTGTAGCCAAACACAACATTTTTAAATTCAACATCGCCTTTGACGTCCTGCAAGACAAGTTGTTTGTCGCTTTCATCTGCAAGTTCTCTTCCATCCAAAAACTCAAACACTCTGTCACTTGCTGCCGCAGTTGATTGCAGTCTTGAAAGTGCCTGTGCAATTTGAGACAGAGGATTTGAAAACAGTCTGACATAAATCATAAATGCGGTGATTGTTCCAATGAAGCCAATGCCTTTTTCTGCCGCCAAAACTCCGCCCACAATGCAAACTGCAACATACCCAAAGTTTCCAACAAAGCCCATCACTGGTTGCATAACGCCACCGATGAACTGTGCCTTCCAGCCGCTTGTGTAAAGTTTTTTGTTTATCTTTGAAAACTCTTTGTTCATCTTGGTTTTTGCGTTGAACAACTGAACGACATTATGCCCAGAATAATTTTCTTCAACATGGGCGTTTAGGTCGCCAAGATTTCGTTGATTTTGGCTGAAATATTTTTGTGCCCTTGTCAGGAATATCAAAGAAAATGAAAATCCCAAAATTGTTGCCCCAATAACAGTCAGTGCCATAATCCACTGTGTGACAAACATCATAATCAACACGCCGACAAACAAGATTGCACTTGAAAACAGTGTGCCAACGGACTCATTTAGGCTTTGACCGATGGTGTCAACATCGTTTGTGACGCGGCTTAGGATGTCGCCATACATGTGGCTGTCAAAATAGCCAAGTGGCAAGCGGTTTATTTTTTGAGAGATGTCTCCTCTGAATTTTTTGACAACTTTTTGTGTGCTGGTCGCCATTATGAATTGTTGGAAATATCCAAGAATCGCCCCAGCCAAATATATGATAAGCAAAAATAGAGCAATCTCAGTGAAAGCAGCAATGTCGATGCCGTGACCAAGAGGTGGCAAGCCTTGTGCAATCATTGTTGTCAAATCCTGAATTTTGTTTGGCCCAATTATTTGAAAGACAACTGACACAATGCCAAAAAGTATGGCAAGGGCATACCATCCCCACTGAAATTTGCAATATTTAATAAGTTTTTTCATAGGTTGGGTGAACGCACCCTTCTGCCTCTTGTTTCTTCTTTTCATCTTACAGTTCCTCCTGCGAAAGTTGTGAAAGAGCAATTTCTTTATACACTGGGCAGTTTTTTAAAAGTTCCTCATGTGTGCCTATCCCAACCATCTCGCCACTTTCCAAAACGATGATTTTGTCTGCATCCTTAATTGTGCCAATTCTCTGTGCAACAATAAATTTGGTTGCCTTTGTGGTGTGTTTTTTAAGTGCGGCACGCAATTTTTTGTCCGTCTTATAGTCCAGTGCCGAAAAACTGTCATCAAAGATGAATATCTGTGGCTCTCTGGCAATTGCACGAGCGATTGAAAGCCTCTGCTTTTGGCCGCCGGAGACATTTGTTCCGCCTTGTGCAATCTCACTCTTCAAGCCGCCCATACGCGTGACAAAATTTGACGCCTGCGCAACTGAGATGGCTTTTTTGATGCCCTCCTCCTTTGCGTTGTTGTCGCCAAAGTTTATATTACTTTCAACTGTGCCTTTGAAAAGCACTCCGCGCTGTGGAACATAACCTATCTTTTGATTGAGCCTTGTCAGGTCATATTCCTTCACATTGACCCCCTCAATTAAGACATCGCCCTCTGTTGCGTCGTACAGACGAGGTATCAGATTTATCAGTGTGCTTTTGCCGCTTCCGGTTGAGCCAATAAAGGCAATCGTTTCGCCCTCATTTGCCTGAAAAGATATATTTTTTAAGACATATTCGTCTGCACCAGGATATTTAAATGACACATTTTTAAAACTTACAACAGGCACTTTTTCTCTTTCTTCTGCGCCCTCAAACAAACCGGACTGAATTGTGTTTTTGCTGTCCAGAACTTCATTTATACGCTTTGCCGAAACAAGCACTCTTGGCAACATGATGAAAATCATAATCAGCAAGATGAACGCCATGACAATCTGCATGGAGTATGACATAAAAACAATCATATAGTCAAACATTTCGCCGTCTTTGACGATGTATGCTCCAATCCAAAAGATGGAAAGGCTGAGGCCACTCATCAAGAGGTTCATGCAAGGGCTCATTATGCCCATCACGCGGTTTGCAAACAGGTTGTTTCTTGTCAGTTCGTCATTTGACTTTTCAAACTTTGCATTTTGATAGTCCTCTGCATTTGCCGCACGGATAACGCGAAGCCCAGTCAGATTTTCTCTTGTCACCCTGTTTAAATTGTCGGTCAATGTTTGAACTCTTCTGAATTTTGGTATGGCAAAGATGACAACTATTGAGATGACAATGATGAGGCAGACGATAACCATGCCTGTTGCCAACGACCACTGCCAACTGACATCCAAAATCTTGGTCAGAGACCAGATTGCCATCACGGGCGCTTTTAAAAGTGCTTGGATTCCCATTGCCAGAAAGAATTGCACTTGCATTACATCGTTTGTTGTCCTTGTGATGAGGCTTGCTGTGGAAAATTGATTTATTTCTGACAAAGAAAAATTTTGAATTTTGTTGTATATCTTCGACCTTAGGTTGTATGAAAATCTTGCCGCAATGTTTGCAGTGAAAAAGCCAACTATAATTGCGCTTGCCAAACTTCCCAAGGCGCAGGCAATCATATAGCCGCCGTTTTCTAAGATGACAGGCACTCTGACTTTCCAATCGGAAAAGCCCAAAAGCAGCCCCTCTTGTGGTCTGCGAAGTTCGCTGGTGATTGCAGTGGTGTATTCAGGAATTTTCAGGTCAAGCCAAACCTGCAAAACAACAAGTCCGGCAACGATGAAAATGAAAAGTAAATCTATCAGTTTTAAGTTTTTAAACAATTTAAACATGTGTTTGCCCCTTTAAAAATCAAACAAAAGACAAGCCTTTTGCTTGTCGTCTGTGTGATTATAACAATTTATATGTTGACATGTCAACAAATTTGTATGGTTTTGCTAATTTTCCCATTTCAATTTTGGCATTGTTTCAGATTTGTCTGCTGGAACAACCCAAACTTTAGAACTGAAATTAAATTCCTTCAAATACACATTTGTCTTTGTGCAAGTGCCAAGCAGAGAGTTGTATAAGCCCGACTGACCAATTATATCTATGTTTGAAAAACAATTTCTGACACTTCCGCTGCAATATCCAAACAGCCCACCCACATTGCTTCCGTGGTCTGCCGTGATTGTCACCAAGGAATAACTGTATGACACAGCCCCTTTCCCCTGTCCGTAAGCGTTCAGATATCTGCCATAAAGACCGCCCAAGTTTGCCACTTCGTTGCTGGACAGCCCAGTTGCAACAATCTGTCCTGTGGTGTAATTGTTTGAACTGTTTGCGTGTCCATCGCCAACCAGCCCTCCGATGTCCGCACCTTTTGCTGTGCCCACGGCAGAGATATTCACAACAATGGCATTTTCTGAAATGGAGGAACTTGTTTCCATCAAACTGCCAATCAACCCTCCAACTTTCAGTTCTGCACCATCAGATGTGATTGAGATTGCACCCGAGGTGCTGTTTTTTGAAATTTGTGACTTGCCACCTTTGACCTCTCCGATGTAGCCGCCAAAAGTCATCTGGCAGTTTGTTGCTGTTATGCTTATGGTCAAATTGCTTTTGCAAGAAATGACTTCCCCTGCAACATTTCTTCCCACAAGCCCGCCGACAACACTGTCAATGTTTGTTGTCGCCGTCAAAGTTCCGCTGACAACACAGTTTTCCAACCTTCCGCTGTTCACCTTTGCAAAAGCGCCAAACAAGCCTTGGTTGTTCAGAGTTTGGTCTATGGTCATTTGCAGATTTTTAACTTTGCCGCTGTTTTGGCTGAAAAATCCGCCATCCGTCAGTTTGATGTTGTATATTCTGTGATTTTTCCCGTCAAGAGTGCCATAGAATTTCACTCCTTTCCAGTTTTTTCCACCCATATTTATGTCTTCCGACAATTCCAAATGCCCGTATTTTGCATTTGCAAGATAGGTTTTAAGTTCGCCCGTGTTTGCAACTGAAATTTTTATTGGGGCAAAATAGAAGCCCACTGCAAATAAAATCACATTTATGATGCCCAGCACAAAGATTGAGATGTTTGCAAGCTTCCAGTGTCTGTCCAACTTCTTTCTTTTTATGAAGAAGAAAATCAGATTGCCCACAACAATAACCGATGTGCAAATCAGTGAAATTATCATAAACTCTTGATTGAAACTTTTATACACTTGTTTTGGAACAAAGATTGCAAAAATCAAGAGCAGCGTCAGAAACGCAATAGGAAAGAGTTCCACAAAAACAAACAAATATCTCTTCAAAAATTTGTCATTTCTTATTCTTTTCAGTTGTTTTTGATGCTTAATCTCTTGCTTTTCTTTTTCGGCATAGATGTTTTTCAGCCCCTCATTGCGGTTTGAAAATTCCGTCAGTTTTATGGATGTTTCAAAGGTCAAATCCAACAAATCCAATCTTTTGTAAATTTGAGAGGACAGGTTTGAAAATTGTTCAAAATTTTCACATGAGTCGAGTTTTTGCAAGCAATCTTGCAAAGGTTTCAACTGCACCCGATAATAATCCGCCTTGCTTTTTGCCTCCACGCCAAGTTCGGCATCCACTTCAAGCAAGATTTTTCCGTTGCGCGACAAAAAGTCGCCCAATTTTTCTTTTAGTTGCAACAAATCCAAGGTGTCTGGCACAAACTTTGCCTTCTCGCCTTTGTATAGGCTGTTTTTGCTTAGCACTTCGGCAAACTTTTCTCTTTGCTGTTCGGTTGCAACACTTATCAGCGTTTCCCACTCTGGAATCTCCGAAAATTTTACAGGCGATGTGACAACCTCGCTGTCAGTCATGCAGTGCGCCTTTGCCTTTATCAGCGTCCAATAATATTGTGCATTGTTTTTGTCTTTTGAAAGAGCGATTGAAATGTATTTTTCCGCTTGCTTAAAAAAGCCCATCTCCTGAAAGGAAGTTGCAACTTGATTTAGGCAAAAGCACAGTTTTCCATCATCTGTGATGTAGGAAAGATAGAAGTCAATCTGCTTTTCTGCTTCTGCCAGGTTTTTAAATGCAAGTGGCAAGACCAAATTTACAACTTGCATGACAAAGTTTGCTCTTGAAGTTTCGTTTAGATATTTGAAGATGTTTTCAATCTCTTCACGATTTCTGTATGTAAGTTTGTTTTCGTCCGTGTTGAAATGCTCCAAAAACTTGGTCATGTTGCTCTGCTCGTGACCTTGGTCAAGTTCCAAAATCTTGTCATAATATTTTTGGTCGTCGCTCTTTTGAGCAAGCATATAATAGAAATTGATGAATCTGTCAACATCCTGAGGATTGAAGCATTTTTGCACGAGGTCAATGAGTTTTTCGTCCAAAGTCTCCACTGCCAAATTTTCCGCACACTCAACAAAGTGTTCTCTATTTGGCGTGTTGAAGCCTGCCAAATACAGAAGATATGTCTGATAATATTCAAGAGAGTCAAGTTTGATTATCAAATTTTCAACACTGTCAACAAAATATTCCGCAAAATCCTTTGATGCATACTTCAATATAACATCAATCTTTTCTCTTTCTCGGAAGTTTGCTATGTTGGCAAAAAAATCCTCCTCCGTCCTAATTCCCTTGGAAGCAAGAAGGTCTGCAAACAGAACTCTGGCATTGTTTGGGTCTTTTTCAAGTTCTTGCGAAACAAGTTGTCTGGCAGAAACGAAGTCGCCATTTTTCAGAAGAAGATATATCCACTGCACCTTGTTTTCGTCACTCAATGACACATTTTCAACTTTATAGTGCCCCAGATCCGCTGGGTCGATGCTTTCAACGCCAACATATTCCTTTTTGCGTGGCTGTTCGTTTTTAAGTGTTATAGTGTCAATCTTTGCAACTTCCTTCTTTGACTTTTCAACCTCGCTGTCAACAAGTGCAGCAAGGTCGTCAAGGCTTGTTGTGGATGAAATGACATTTTTGTATGACATCAGTTCTTTTGGCAGATTTATTTTTTGAACTTTTGCCTCATCCAAAACAATTATAAAGCCACTTTTCGTCTTTTTCTTCTGATTTGTAAAATAAAAATATCTGTCAAAAAGGTTTTTGTAATCCGTTATGTTGTCAAGATTGTCAACATAAAGCAAAAACACCTTGCAGGTTTCAAGCGCTCGGAAGGTCCAGGCCTCTCTTTCGTTTTTGTCCGGCAAAAAATACACAGAATATTTTTCCCGCAATTTTTGATTGATGCCTTCAACTATTGGATTTGGGCTGTTTTTGTCATAGCCTGCGGCACAAAAGACGATGTCAGAATCAACCTTATGCTCGTCATATTGCTTTTTATAGCGCTCGATTCTTTTGCCTTGCTCTAAATATGTTTTGATTGTCTCCTCTGGCGCAAGTTCAACCGCCTTTTTGAAATCTTCGTCTTGCAATATGTTTGGTATGGTCTCAAAAAACCTTGGCTTTCTTGTTGACCACTTTTTGTTTGAATACAATATTATCTTGTTTTTTGCAAGTGCCTTTCCAAAGTATCCTTCAAAGGACATAGGAAAAAGAGAAAGAACTTTGTCAAACTCATCCACCGCGTCCTCAAAACGCAGCGCGCGTGCAATTTCGTTTGCACCAATGACCAAAACCTCTTCCTCTTTTGAGGCGTGTTCATCAACATACAAAGTTCCGCAGAACTCGCATTTAACCATGTTCTGTCCAACAACCTTGTATGACTTTCCTCCACAATTTTTACAAACACGCTCTCTCATATTTTTCCTTATTTTTTATTCTTTTTTTTCACCATGCCCAACTCTTCATTGTATTTTTCAAACTGTTTTACTTCCTTCAAAGTTACGCTTGGTGGAAAACTTTCCAGCACCCTGTCAAAGTCTTTGTTTGAAACCAACACAATCTTGTCGGTGGCAATCG
>CANRLJ010000042.1 GCA_947631485.1 uncultured Clostridia bacterium
GTTTTGAAGGTTGAAGAGGCGGATTCAGACTTTCATGCAAGGTTTTCCGCCAAGAAAAAGACCTACAAATATTTGGTGCAGGTTGGGGGCGAAAGGCCGGCATTGAAGAGTGATTTTATTGCTTATTATCCTTATAAGGTTGACATTGAAAAGATGCGTCAAGCAGCACAAATTTTGATTGGCAAACACAATTTCAAGGGCTTTTGCAGTGCAGACACCTCGGCAAAGACCTTTGAAAGAGAGATATTTGATATTCAAATCCAAAAGAAAGGCAATCTATACACATTTAGGGTGTGCGGAAATGGTTTTTTGTATAATATGGTCAGAATTGTTGTTGGCACACTTTTGGACTGCGGAAGAGGAAAATTGAGTTTTGAAAAAATAAAAAAAGCACTTTTCCAGCAAAGCCGTGCCGATGCCGGGAAGACCATGCCAGCGTGCGGGCTGTATCTTGAAAAAGTGGAATATGTTTAATCCTAACGCAAATTATGTTTGATGTTTTCAACAGATTTGCTGTAGTTTATGTTTATTCTTTCTTCAAATATCTTTGAAAGAAAGCCTGCGGTGTTGTCGTCATCGTTCTTGCAAAACAGATTGATTTTCTTCGGCGAAAGTTCAATCAAAGAGGATATCAATCCTTCTTGCGACAGACTTTCATTTGGCAAATCCTCACTTTGGGGGCTTATTATATATCCATTTTCCTCTTCAAAGACATTTATTTCGTCTTCACAGACCTCCAAATTGTCTATCAAAAATTTTAAGAGGTCAAAAAAGGCGTCAGAGGACACAAGATAGTCGCTGTTTTCGTTTGCAAGCGCCACAAGTTCTGCCCACTTGTCTCGGAGTGCCTTCAATTTGAAGTGATAGAAACTGTCCAAATGCAAGTTTTTTTCAAATGTCAAATTTTTGCTGATTAAATAAAAGTCAGTTTCTTTGTCAAAGTTTATCAGCGCCTTTTTAAACGCCATAAGGCTGATGCTTTCGTGCAGTGGAAGATGCAGATTTTCGGTCAGATATCGCTCTTTATAGAAGTTGCAAACAACTTTAATCACACATCTTTCAAGCAGCACGCTGGCACGTGCTTGCTCGGTTGTGGGACATCCAAACATGATGTAAAAATTGTCAAATTCTTCATAGCAGGTGACAACGGCATCAAGTTCTGCCGACTGTGCTTTCAGTGTCTGATAGATGAATTTGGCGATGTCGATATTTTTACTGCTGACAGCGATTGAAAGTTCCCACATAAAAACTCCTTACCCCACTATTTTATGCAAGCACTTCAAAAATACTCAAAATTTTGCCTTTATTTTTGTCAAATGGAGTTTTTGTTTGACTTTTTTTGTTTTTTTAAGGTATCATAATCACAAGAGGAAACATTTAGAGTGAAAAAGAAATTGTGTTTATTGCTTTTGATCGTGCTTATAGTGCCTGTTGTCGCATTTTTTGGATGCGGAACAACAAACTACTATAATTTTTCATATCGTGTTTCAGGAAAGGGAAATGTTGTTGGAAGCGGACTTTCTTCCTACACTTGCTCGGGCACATTTTCTGAGGGGAGCAGAGTTTCTTTAACAGCAACCCCTGACGATGGTGAAACCTTTTTGGGCTGGGTGTTCAGAAGAACAATTCTTATTGTTGACGGACAAAATGGCTACAGCATCTCTTCCACAAACAAAAATGGCTCAACACTTTCATTTTCAGCAAGCGCAAACCGAGAGGGGCAATACACAGCAGTCTTTTCGGACAAGGTTGCTGGCACAAACGAGGACCTTGTTGATTATGTCAAACTTGACGGCTTTAAATTTGAAAAAAATCAGCCAGTTGAAGAGTCGCTGTTCACAATAAACGCATTGGACATTGCACAGGGTGGCTCATCAAACCCAGAAGTGCAATATGAAATGATCTTTGACGGCGGCCTTGCCGTTCAGCAAAACATAATCTACAAAGTTGATGACTATTTTCAGGCAAACAAGGTGATGCTTCTGACATCTTTGGACGACATGGGTGAAAGCCAAAAGCGTGTCAAAGCAACATTAAGAATCGGAAACAGTTTTGTCAGGTTTGACGACGAATATATCAAAATCTTTCTGAGGGAAAAGCAAGAAAGTGACAAAGTGACATATTCAAACGGAACTTATGAAGTAAGATTTTCATTTACGTATTCAAATGAACAATACAATCTTGTGCTGATCTATAAAGCACTTGGAAATGTTTAAAAAAACACTTGACATTGGTGAAATTATGGAATAAAATATATTTGTATTTTAAAGACAAGTAGCCTTTGCGGTCACGCACAGAGAAGGGTTGATTGGTGAAAAACCTTGGTGAAGCAAATGAGTGAAACCACTTTAACGCATTAGGTTGCAAAATACAAAACAAAAAGAGAGGCAAGTTTTTGACTTGCAATTAAGGTGGAACCGCGGTTTATCAATCGTCCTTAAAAACAGCAGATGTTTTTAAGGACTTTCTTTTCTCTTACTTTTCTTTTGGGACTTACTTTTCTTTTGAGAAGGAAAAGTAAGCAAAAGAAAATCATGTGAAAAAATCAAACCAATTGGAAAGAAAGTCTATAAAACAAAAATATAAAAAGGAGAAGAAAAATGAAAGACAAAAATGACAAGTTGTATATGGCAAGACACAGTTTGGCACATGTTTTGGCAAAGGCACTGATGGAGTTGTATCCAAAGACAAAACTGACAATAGGCCCAGCGATTGACGATGGCTTTTATTATGACATCGACCTTGACGAGCCACTTACGCCAGACAAGTTTGACGCCATCGAAAAGAAGATGAAAGAGATTATCGCAAAGGGAGAGCCTTTTGTGAAGAGGGTTGTTTCAAAGGCGGAGGCACTCAAACTGTTTAAGGATAATCCATACAAGACGCAGATTATCGAAGAATTGCCTGACGGGGAGGAGATTTCTGTCTATTACACCGGCGACGACTTTTTTGACCTCTGTTCTGGGCCTCATGTTGAGAGTTGTAAAAATCTTCAAAACTTTGCCTTCAAGATTCATGCAGTAAATGGTGCATATTGGCGTGGAAATGAAAAAAACAAGATGCTTCAACGTGTTTATGCTTATGCATTTGCTGACAAAAAACAACTTTCTGAACACATCACAATGCTTGAAGAGGCAAAAAAGCGTGACAACCGCAAACTTGGCAAAGAACTTGGGCTGTTTATGATTTCTCCAGAGGGGCCAGGATTTCCTTTCTATCTTCCAAACGGCATGGTCGTAAGAAATTTGCTTATAGATTTTTGGAGAGAAATTCACAGAAAGGCTGGCTATTATGAAATCATGACACCAATCATGCTTTCTCGCCATCTTTGGGAAACATCAGGTCACTGGGATCACTACAAAGAAAACATGTACACAACAAAGATTGACGATGTCGATTTTGCCATCAAACCTATGAACTGTCCTGGTGGAGTTTTGGTTTATAAAAGTTCGCCACACTCTTACAGAGATTTGCCACTTCGTCTTGGCGAGTTGGGGCTTGTGCACAGGCACGAAAAGTCGGGCGAACTTGGCGGACTTATGCGTGTGAGATGCTTCACACAAGATGATGCACATATCTTTATGACCGAAAACCAAATTAAAGACGAGATTAAAAATGTTGTCGCTCTCATTGACAGCGTGTATAAGGTGTTTAATTTGAAATATCATGTCGAACTTTCAACTCGACCAGAAAACAGCATAGGAAGTGACGAAGATTGGGAAAACGCAACAGAGGCACTGAGAAATGCCCTTGATGAACTGAAACTTGACTATGTTGTAAACGAGGGAGATGGTGCTTTTTATGGGCCAAAGATTGACTTCCACTTGACCGATGCCATCGGAAGAACATGGCAGTGTGGAACAATCCAACTTGACTTCCAACTTCCACAGAGATTTGAACTTGAATATGTTGGTGAGGACGGCGAAAAGCACAGACCAATCATGATTCACCGCGTCATTTATGGTGCAATCGACAGATTTATGGGCATTTTGATTGAGCACTTTGCAGGTGCGTTTCCACTTTGGCTTGCACCAGTGCAACTGAAGGTGCTTACACTCACTGAAAGGAACAACGCGTACGCAAAAAAAGTGTATGACAAGTTGTTTGAAGAGGGCTTTAGGGTGGAACTTGATGACCGAAACGAAAAGGTCGGATACAAAATTCGTGAGGCGTCTGCAATGAAAATTCCTTACCTTATCATTGTCGGCGATGAGGAAGAAAAAAACAACACAATCTCAATCAGAGGGCGTGGGTTTGAAAATAGGAGCGGACTTGCTCTGTCAGACTTTATCGCCAGACTTCATGAAGAGGTAAATTCGAAAAAAATCAACTAAATTCGACTTTTATCTTGAAAAATTGTTTTGATTATAGTAAAATTTATGGTAGTATGTTAAAAGGAGAAACTTGTTATGGGATTCAACGAACTGGTATTACCATTGGGAGTAATTTTCATGATTTTGTTTTCTTGTTTCTATTTGAAATAAATCAAAATTAAAAAGGAGAGATGTTATGTTTGAAATGCTTGGAGAGGCAAGTGCAAATAATGCAAATGCAATTTGGAGTTACGTGCTGATTGGAGTTGTTGTTTTGCTTCTTATTGCCATGCCTATCATGATGAACCGCAGAAACAAAAGAGAGACAACAAAAATTCAGGAGCAGACAAATTCTTTGAAAGTTGGCGACAAAATTTTGACGACCAGCGGTGTTTATGGCAAGATAACTGAAATTAAGTTTGATGACAGCAAAAAGTGTGTTGTGATTGAGACAGGCGGAAAGACAAAAAGTTATATGACAATTGATGCATATGCAATCTACACAGTGTTTAAGAGCGATGCAGAAATTGCCAGAGAAAACGCAGAACGCTTGGAAAAAGAGCAAAAGACAAAGGCGGAAGAAAAACCAGAGGAAATCACCGAGACAAAGCCAGAAGAAAAGAAGGAAGACAAAACTGAGGCAAAGAAATCTCGCAAAAAGAACACTCCAAAGGTTGAGGTTGTTGACGAAAACAAATAAAAGACCTGCAAAGGTCTTTTTTTATATGTTTGATGTAGGTTGAGTGAGTTTCGACCTGTGTGCTGGTGTGTGAATTTGCAAAAGTTTTGCCAAACCATTGACAAAATACGACAAAATTTTTAAAATGATAGTGGAGGAAGACATGAAAACAGCATGTAAAGTGTTTATTATCATAGGCATGGTTTTTGGATTTTTGTATATTATTCCGCTTGTTGTTGGGGCGATTGCTCTAAACAAACTTGCAAACGCAAGAAGAAAGGAAGAACTTACAGGAGTTGCAATTTGCACACTTTTGTTGTGCAGCACGATTGGCGGAATTCTTATGTTGTGCTTAAATGAAAAAGACTTGGTGCAAAACAGCAATCAAAACGTTCAAAGTGTTCAAAATGTTGCCAATGACACAGACCGAGAGGAGAAGGCAGCGCAAGATGAAATTTCAGAAATTTCCAAAAACATTGAAAAGTTGAAGGAATTAAAGGCGCAGGGCGTTTTGAGTGATGAAGAGTATGAAAGACTTAGGAAAACCCAAGTGGACAAATTGTTGAGGGGGTAAGTATGAGAAGTAAAACGGCGTATTTGATAGGTGGAATTTTTTCAACAATCGCACTGCTCGCATTGTTTATAATCAGCATAGTTTTTTGTGTTTTGAACGTTTATGCTGGCTTTTTGTCTGTTTTGGAGATAATTTTTGTCTTTTTTGCTCTTTGCATGACAATTTGTTGCTTTGTTTTGTCGCTGACTTCAAAAAACGAAAAAACATCATATATGATTGTTGTTCCAACGGTTATGATCAACCTGTTTTTTACAAGCGTGACAATATATACAAGTGCTGGTCAGTATCTTCTTGTGCTTCTTGCACGCGTGATGATTATTGTTGGTGCAATCTTTTATATTTTGGGAGTTTGTTCGTCTCTCCAACAGCATGGAGAAGCAGCAGGACAGGAGCAGCAACCTAAAGAACAGCAGCCCGAAGAACTTAATCTGGAATTGAAAAAATTGCTTGCCATGAAGGAAGAAGGGCTTATCACACCTGAAGAGTTTGACAAACTTAAGATGAATTTGATTTCAAAAATGTTTAAATAGTTTTGAGTGAAAGTGGGTGTATGGGACAAAAGCCTGTGCACCTTTTTTGATTTGAAAAAACACAAATTTGGAGAGGAAAATGAAGAGAAAAGAAGAGACGCATTATTGTCCAGTTTTGGACAGGCAGATTGGCATGTCAAACTGCTTGGAAGTTGGGGCTATTGCAAGTGGAGAAATGATTGATGTTGGCGGAAAGGAAGATGGCGACTACTCAAAGATGTATGAGTTAGACAACTTTTCTGAGATTTGTCAATTCGACTGTCGACAACTTGACTTGCCGCTTGAAAAGAGGAGAAAATGCTTTTTTAAAAGCAAAAAAGACTATTTAAAGTGGAAAAATTCCAAGTAAATTTATAAAAACACACAAAATATTTCTTTAATTTTTAAACTTGTGCTATTATTGATAAGGGAATATGTTTCTATGAACAAAAAGTATGATTTGATTATTGTTGGCATGGGGCCAAGCGGAGTGTTTTGTGCATATGAACTCATACAGAAGAACAAACACAAAAACATTTTGCTTATTGAGCAGGGCAAAAGGATTGAAAAAAGAGAGTGCCCTATTGAAAAGGCGGGCAAATGTCTGAAATGCAAGCCGTTTTGCAACATAACTTGTGGCTTTTCTGGTGCGGGAGCATTTTCAGACGGAAAGGTGAATTCCTATCATTTGGCAACAGGTGTTAAGGACAACCTATATTTGGGCGGAAATGACGGCCCATCGTTTAAGGAGGCGCTGAGCGTTGAGGAAATCAAGGCTCTGTTTGCTTACACAGACGATGTCTATGTGAAATTTGGCGGAAATAAAGAACTAACCGGGCTTGAATACGCCGATGAAATTGAAAAGATGCAAAACAAGGCAAAGAAGGAAAATTTGGATTTGATATATTTTCCAATCAGGCACTTGGGCACAGAAAAGGCGCACCTTCTTTATGCAAAACTGCAAAAATATTTGGAAGACAACCATGTAAACATGATTTTTGACACCATTGTAAGCGATTTGATTATTGAGGACAATGTTGTGAAAGGCGTTGAGACTGTTTCGGCCGTTGATGGCAATAAGAAACAATCTTATTATGCCGACAATGTCTGCCTTGCCGTTGGGCGAAAGGGTGCTGATTGGCTTACAAAGATGTGCAAAAAATACAAAATTGCAAACAAATCAGGTGCTGTGGACATCGGCGTGAGATATGAACTTCCAGACGAGGTGATGAAGGATGTCAACAAATATTTTTATGAGGCAAAGTTTGTTGGTCATCCATCGC
>CANRLJ010000043.1 GCA_947631485.1 uncultured Clostridia bacterium
TGGTTTTGAAAATGGCTTTCTGACCAAAACATCAACAGATGCGACGTAGTTGTTTTTGTATGTAGCATAAACTTTCGAAATTCCTGAGGATTTTGCTGTCACCTTGTGATTTTCAATTTCAATTATGTCTTCTTTGTCTGCGTGCAAAGAAATCTGCCCCTTGTCAACTCCGCTGACAGAAAGATAGTCATCAAGATTTAATGGCTCCACATCATTTACAGAAATTGAAAGGATGCTTTCCGTAAACTTGACTTCGACTTTTTTGAAATTGCACCCCACCAGGACGCTTGTCAAAACGATTGTCAAAATTGACATCAACACAAGGTTAATTTTTTTCATTTCAAACTCCTAAAGGAAAATGATTCATTATGCCAGCATTTTACAAGTTTATTTTACCACTTTGTTTTGCAATTTATCAAATAAAAAACGAAGAAAAATAATATATTTAATAATAAAATAAAAAAGCACGAAAAAATAGGGCGAAAATTGCGTTTCCTCCCTAATTATCGAATTTTTAAAAAATTTTTGTAAAACAGCAAAAAATAAAGAAATTTTATTAAAAAATCAATATTTTTTGCATTTTTTGTCACATTTTATTCAATTATTCCATTTTTGAAATAATTTTCTTTCAATTTGTTTTGCTCCAATCTTTTGTTTTGCAAAACTTGTTTCAACTTGTTTTTAATCTGCACATTTTCAATCTTTGCCAACAAACTCTTAACTTCAACCACCGAAAATTCCAAAAGTTCTATGTCAAAAAGGAACATCTTGTCAAACCCCTTCATATAATCAACGCTTGCCCCAGACAAGAATTTCTTGCCGCACGAATAAAACTTATTGTCTCCGCCAATTTTGATGATTATTTCGCTTAAAATCTTGCAATTTTCTAGTTCCAAAGCACAAAGTTCGTCAAAACAGCCCACAAGAGGTTGGTTGAAGACATCCGCTTGATTGCGTTGATAGAAAAATTGCATAAAAGATGAAAAACACCCCTTTGACCCCGCGTAGAGATTTTGGATCAACCCCTCATAGTAGGAGTTGACCTTGTAATATTCAATTTTCATAGTCTTCTTATATGCTATCGACTTAGTTTATGTCAAAATCCTTCGCCCAACTTGGCTTATGTTCAAATTCTTTAAAATCCAGCGTTTTCACACCTAAAAAGCCAAATTTAAGCCTAAAACATGCCAATTTTTGCTTATTTTCTTGAAATTTTTTGTTTGTTTCGTTTTTTCCATACTTTCCATCACCAATAATTGGATGCCCCAAGTGTGCAAGGTGTGCCCTTATTTGGTGCGTCCTTCCACTTATCAGTTCCACAAGCAAAAGGCTGCTTTCGTTTGTGCTCTTTATGGTTCTTATTCTTGTTTGAATCAAAACCGCCCCATCAGTTGGGCCGTCATAAATCTTGACAAGGGCATTTTTGCTGTCTTTAAGAAGATATGCAGAAAAAACCTTATCAACATCAATTTTTCCAACAACTTCCGTGACATAGCACTTTGTTACAGTGTGTTTTTTGAAGGCTTTTTTAAGTTTTTCGGCAACTTCCTGTGTTTTTGCATACACCATCAGCCCCTCAGTGTTCCTATCCAACCTATGAACGGCAATGGATTTTTTCAAAACGCCCTCAATTCCCTTTTCACCGCAACTTTCGATGCCTGCGTATTTATAAATTACATACGCTTCGTCCGTTTCATAGACAATTTCATATTTTTTCTCCAACATTGATGCCGTATAGAAAAAAGTGACAACAGAGCCTGCGTGGACGGTTATGTTGTCCTTTGTCGCCTTTCCATCAATCTTAACATCCTTATTTCGCAGCATTTTGTTTGCATCCGAATATGAAAACCCATAATCTTGAAGAAATATTGCGATTTTTTTGTCTTTTTCGACTATAACATCTTTTCTAAGCATATTTTATTATATAAAATTTGTCTTTTCTTAGCAAGTAAAAAGGAGAAATTATGGAACAATTATGTCTTGAAGACAGAAAGACCTTAATCGTTAAGGGGGCATCCAGAGTTGTGTCCTCAACCAGCACACAGGCGGTTGTGGAGGTGTCGGACAGCAACTTAGTGATAAGCGGAACAAACATTGAGGTCACAAAGTTGGACTTGGAAAACAAAGAAGTTGTGTTTGGCGGAAAGATAAACTCTTTGAAATACACCCAAAAGACAGAAAAACAAGGGCTTCTTAAGAGGCTGTTTAAATAATGCTGTATGAAGTGCTGTCGCAACCCATCGTGTTGTTGTGCATGATTTCTGCCGGCATGGTGGGCGGCATCTTGTTTGACATAAAAAACATTTTGGATTGGTATTTCAAAAAAAACAAAGTTTTAAGCCATATTTTTGCATTTTTTGCGACTTTTGGCGCTCTTTTTTTGTGTTTTTATGTCAATTTGATTTGCAATTATGGAGAATTTAGATTTTTCTCGATTGCAACTTTTGTCTTGTCTTTGGCTCTGGAACGCTTCATTATGACAAATTTTCTTGCAATTCCAATCTCAAAATGCTACAATAAAATGAAGGTTTGGCATGGAAGAAAAGGAAAAGAAAAGATTTAGTGCGTTTCAAATTGCAACAGTTTGCTTGATTGTGCTGCTGCTTATTGGCATTGTTGTTCAAGTGATTGTGATGCTCAGTTTGAAAAATGACACTGAAAATTTAAAAAAACAGGAAAGTGAAATTCCAGAAGTTCCTCCAAAGGACCCTCCGGAGGATGAAGTTCTTGTCAAATATATAGAAAACATAGAAAAATCATCAATCAGAAGATAAGTTTGATGATTTTTATTATTATATTGTCATACAGCCAACGCGAAACATTTCCACTTTCAACAAATGCCAGCAGAGTTTCGTTCAGCAAAGCATTCGCAATCATGGAAATGACAAAAAATATCACCCCAAAGATGACCACACCCTCCGCCAGACCAACAATTCCACCCAAAATTCGATTTCCGAAACTCAATCCCAGCACTTTTATCAGTTTTGACAGCAAAAATTTGAGAATTTTCAAAACAATTGCCAGTGCCACAAAGATAATCACAAAACTTATGATCTTGCAGGCAAAGACATTTAATGAGGGCGCTAAAATCTGACCGGCCGTCTGTTCTCCCTCAAAATAGATGTTGCCCGCAAGCCCAAACAAAATTGAATAAAACAGCCCAAATTCCGAAATCGCCGCTTTGAGTTCTTCCATTGAAGAAAATGTGCCTGGGATTTTGCTGTCGATTATGTTTTTTATTGCGGTGTCAAGATTTAGCCAATTTTGTAACAGGTTTGCCAGCAGCGGGCATAAATTCCACGCTAAAACAGCGATGAAAGCAGTGCCAACAAACGCGATGATTGTTGACACAAAGCCTTTTATAGTTCCTTTGACGGTGAAAAACAGCAAAATAGAAAAAAGCAACAAATCCACAAACAGATGTTTGCCTTATGTTGCTTTTTTAAAACTATTTCAGTTCGTTTTCAAGTTTCTTGCACTTTGCCTTGTCCATTGCACGCACGCCCTCCAGCCGATATTTGATGCCCAACTGTTTATACTTTTTTTCTGCCATGTTGTGATATGGCAAAAGTTCCACCTTTTCAACATATTTCAGTTTGTTTACAAACTCCTTCAGTTTCAAGACGCTTGCCTTGTTGTCGTTGTAATTTGGCACAATAACCTGCCTTATCCACAATTTTTTGCGTTTTTTCTGACATTTTTCCAAAAATTTGTTGAATTTTTCCATTTTTTGAAGCACAAGGTCTTCATATTTCTTTTCGTCAACCTCTTTTACATCCAATATGACAAGGTCGGTGTTGTCCAAAAGTTCGTCACTTGCATCGCCAAAGCCAGAGGTGTCAAGGCAGGTGTGTATTCCTTCTTTTTTGCAGAGTTTAAACACCTCTGCCACAAACTTTTCTTGCATCAGAGGTTCTCCTCCCGACATGGTCACCCCACCATAATCTTTGAAATACACTCTGTATCTTTTAATCTTTTCCACAAGTTGGCTTGGCGTGTATTGCTGCTTTATCTTTGTGGAATCCCACATCTCTGGGTTGTGACAATATGCACAGCGTAAAGGACAGCCCTGAAGAAAGACGACAAATCTTACTCCAGGCCCATCAACCAGCCCCATGCTTTCAAAACTGTCTATATTCCCTTTGATGCTCATTATCTCTTTCCGTGGAAAGTCCTTGCAATGACCTCTTCTTGATGCGCCCTTGACAATCTGTTAAAGTTTACAGCATATCCCGAAACTCTGATTGTCAGATTTGGATATTTCCAAGGATTGTTCATGGCATCAATCAGAAGTTCTCTGTTAAGCACATTTACATTTAGATGTTGTGCGTTTTGAATAAAATATCCGTCCAAGATTGACACAAGATTTTCCACTCTTTCCTTTTGATTGTGCCCCAATGCCTCTGGAACGATTGAAAATGTGTTTGAAATTCCGTCTTGGCAGCAATTTCGATAAGGAATCTTTGCAACCGAATTCAAAGAGGCCAAAGCCCCAGACAAGTCGCGCTCATGCATTGGATTTGCACCAGGAGCAAAAGGCTCGCCTGCCTTTCTGCCGTCAGGGGTTGCACCCGTCCTTTTGCCATACATGACATTTGATGTGATTGTAAGCAGCGAAAGGGTGTGCTTTGCACCACGGTAGCATTTGTGCTTTTTCAAACAAGAATAGAAGAATTTGACCAAGTCAACGCCAAGTTGGTCAACCCTGTCGTCATCGTTTCCAAACTTTGGAAAATCTCCTTGCACCTCAAATCCAACAGCAAGCCCGTCTTCGTTTCGAATTGGCTTCACCTTGGCATATTTTATTGCGCTCAAACTGTCTGTTGCAACAGAAAATCCTGCCACCCCAAACGCCATCAATCTTTCAACATCTGTATCATGAAGTGCCATCTCTTCTCTTTCATAGGCATATTTGTCGTGCATATAATGTATGACGTTCATTGCGTCAACATAGGTTTTTGCCACTTTTTCAAGCGTTTTTTTGTAGTTTTTCAACACTTTTTCAAATGTGAGGACTTTTTCGGTGTTTTTCTCAATCCCCTCAACCACAAGTTTTCCTGAAACCTCATCATAGCCGCCGTTTAGCGAATAGAGCAGCGCCTTTGCCAAATTGCATCTCGCACCAAAAAACTGCATCTGCTTGCCCACCTTCATGGCAGAAACGCAGCAAGCAATGGCATAGTCGTTGCCATAGATTTCTCGCATCACATTGTCGCCCTCATACTGAATTGCGTCCGTTTGGATGGAAATTTTGGCACAATATTTTTTGAAGTTGCTTGGCAGTTTTTCCGACCACAGAATTGTAAGATTTGGCTCTGGCGATGGGTTTAGGTTTATCAAAGAGTGCAAAAATCTGAACGAATTTTTTGTCACCAAACTCTTCTTGTCATCTGCCATGCCGCCAACACTCTCCGTCACCCAAGTTGGGTCGCCTGCAAATATCTCGTCATATTCTGGTGTTCTCAGATGTCGCACAAGTCTGAGTTTTATTATGAATTGGTCAACAAGTTCCTGCGCCTGCTGTTCGTTCAAAAGTCCTTTTTTCATATCTCTTTCAATATAGATGTCCAAAAATGTGGAAGTTCTGCCCAAACTCATTGCCGCACCGTTGTTTTCTTTCACGGCTGCAAGATATGCAAAATACAGCCACTGAAAAGCCTCTTTGGCGTTTGTCGCCGGCTGAGAAATGTCAAAGCCATAGGAAAGAGCCATCTCTTTCACCTCGCCAAGAGCCTTTATTTGCTCGGAAACTTCTTCTCTATGACGGATGTTTTCTTCGCTTGAAACATCAATCAGTTCCCAATCCTTGCGTTTTTCTTCAATGAGTCTGTCAACACCATAAAGTGCCACACGGCGATAGTCACCGATGATTCTTCCACGGCCATAGGCGTCTGGAAGCCCCGTCAAAAGCCCTGCCGAACGTGCCTTTCTTATCTCGGTGGTATAGGCGTCAAACACGCCGTCATTGTGCGTTTTTCGATACATGAAAAAGTGCTTTTTTATTTCTGGGTCAAGCGCCTTGCCGTATGCTGCAAGAGCCTTTTCGGCCGTTCTTGTTCCGCCATACAAGTTTACAATCCTCTTAAGCGGTTTGTCTGTTTGCAGCCCCACAACAACCTCATTTTCTTTGTCGATGTATCCTGGTGCAAAGTTGTTTATTCCAGAAATGGCCTTGGTTTCAACATCCAAAAGCCCTGTTTTTCTTTCTTTTACAAGCAAATCTTCGCATTTTGACCAAACTTTTTTTGTCTTTGGAGAAATTCCTTCAAGAAAGTTTTCATTTCCTTTGTATTCTTTATAGTTGGAAATAATAAAGTCGGCAACATCAATCTGTTCTTGCCACTTTTTTCCTTTAAACCCCTTCCAAGCGTCTATCATATCTTCTCCTTTGTCACAACAAGACAAAACAATATTTCTATTGTTTTGAGTTTATTCTATTATAGCAAAATTTTGATGCCTGTCAAAATATTTTGATGTCAAACTTGTTCGTTTTGAGTTTCATTTTCAAGGTTTGGCTCTGTCTCTTTCAAAGCGTCCGCTTCTTCGCCCTCAACGGCCTGCAAATTGATGGAGGAAATAAAGTCAGATATTTCGCTCATGTCCTTTTCATCAAGGTCGATGTAGATACATCTTCCCTCAAACACGCCGTTGAGACCTCTGACCAAATTAAATGCGTGATATTCCTTGTCCACGCGAAACATGAGTTCATCAAAAGGAAGCCCATTGACTTCAAAAAGTCCATTAAATTTCAAAGAAACAAATGTTCCATCTTTCAATTCTTCTTCAAACATCTCTTGTGTTGTCACAGCAAACGCAGGCATTGTGCGTGAATTTTCAAACAGTTGTTCGACCTGCATTTCAAGATTTTGCTGCTGTTCTTCGGACAGTTCAATGCGATTTCCGTCCACAACAAGCCCAACCTCTGTGGCATATGGCAAAACATCAACAGTTTCAAAAAATGACATAATCATAAGCGGAATCCCCATAAAAAAGAATAAAAATTTCATAAAAACACCTCTTGTTTATTTTAAGCATTTGAGGTGTTTTTATTCAAAATTAGGCATCAGACTTTTTCAAATTGGCTGTTGTATAAGTCGGCATAAAAGCCGTTTTGAGCAAGCAGAGTTTCATGATTTCCGCTTTCAACAATATCGCCATCTTTAAGCACAAAAATTATGTCGGCATTTTTTATTGTCGAAAGTCGGTGGGCAATGATGAAAGATGTTCTGCCCTCCATAACTTTGTCCAT